>NZ_CAWNHY010000059.1:0-7808 GCF_963874335.1 Vibrio sp. V10_P2A27P122
ATCAAAAGGTTCTTTAGGAATGGCAGGATAAAGTGTTTCGACCTCTTCTCTGGCAAAGGCCATAAACTCTTTCTTTTTCCTCTTGTTATACTCTTGGGCGACATTATTGTAGTTGCGGATCCACTCTTTCTTAAAGCGAAGCAAGGCGGGCTCGGCTTTTTCTAAAGGTAGTCGAGAGAGATAAACGCGCTTATACGAGATTTTGCGATCAATCATCGTTCGCATACTGGTTTGAATGTAGGTACCGTGCTGCGTAATGGAAATATCGCTCTCATCAAACAGATTCACACACCAGCCCTTAGGCCAAAAGTCAGCCTGTTTATACTGATTATTTCTAGCGGTTAATACTTGATGAAGCACTAAATCAGAAGTGCCTTTAAAGGTTTGCTGCCATGTGGCTATGCGAATTTGCAATGAACCAGGCAAGCGATAGACATTGGTAAACTTATCTTCGTTCATGACTTCTACAGTAATTGGTTGAATAAAATACAATTTTTGAATGCCATTTGAGTACAGGGAATGCACCTCAAAGACGAAAGCCAAACGACGTGTCGATTATTTTATGACACATAAAATTATGTGCAGAGTACTCAGCTAATGATTTCAATTATAAGTATAAAAAGTGAGCGAGGTGGATTTTACAAGGTTTGCATTAAAATGCGAGCTTAAGTTGGCGTTAAATCTAATAATGAACAGCGATTATTTGCCTTATCTTGCAAAATTTGACTTTCTAGGTAGAGATAACTCGTTGTATTGCCTAGTCTAGCTAATAGAACTTCACAACTCGAGACCAATCATGGAGATCAAGTACCAGCAGTGGCAGCATAAGCTATACATGAAAGTGCTCAAATTGGCCGCAGCGATTCTGCCCATCTCCAAGCCAACCTTGTTTATTGGTAAAGAATCGCTCAAGCAACTCTGTTATTCGGTTTCTTTGATGGGTATTGAACGCGTGCTTATCGTAACAGACCAAGGCATTGAAAAGCTTGGTTATGTAAAAAAACTGACCTTTGAGTTTGAGCGCGTTGGTGTCAGTTGTGTGGTGTTTAACCATGTATTGCCTGATCCTACTTATGATCAAGTTGAAGCCGGCCTCCATCAGTATCGATTGGAGAAGTGCCAAGGCGTTGTCGCTATTGGTGGTGGCTCTTCAATCGATTGTGCAAAAGTGATCGCCGCTTGTGCTACTAACCGCAAGTCGATCAAACGTTTAGTGGGGTTGTTAAAAGTATGGAAAACACCTGCGCCGCTGTTTGTGATCCCAACCACGGCAGGTACGGGCTCTGAAGTGACCGTCATTGCGGTGGTTTCTGACCCTCAAACTCAGCAAAAAACACCGATTACTGACCCGAAACTTGTGCCACTTATTGCAGCGTTAGATCCGATGCTGATGATGGCCTTGCCTACTCATATTACTGCGCAAACGGGGTTGGATGCACTCACGCATGCAGTGGAAGCCTTTATATCGCGTAATGCTACGCCAGAGACTGATCGCTATGCTATCGCTGCGGTTAAACTGATCCACGATAACTTGGAAAAAGCGGCGTTCTTTGGCCAAAATTTGACGGCGAGACAAAACATGGCACTGGCCTCTTATTACGCTGGACTTGCTTTTACCAAAGCCAGTTTAGGGTATACACATGCCATCGCCCATGCGGTTGGGGCGAAATACCATTTCCCGCATGGCTTAGCGAATGCGGTTGTGTTGCCACATGTATTGGAATACTCCAAAGAGGCGGCGAAAGATAAGCTGGCTAAACTGGCTGACGTACTCAAAATAACCGATCCACATTTGACCGATTCAATGAAAGCGGACGCCTTCATTGGGTATGTGAAAGAGCTCAATCACACACTGCATATACCTACACAGTTACAGGGGGTCATGCCAGAGCATATTCCAGAATTGGCCAAACAAGCTTTTCGTGAAGCGTTTTGGAATTATCCAGCGCCAAAATACATGCAGCAAACGGATTGCGAAGTGATTTTTAGGAAATTGTAATCTACATTCAGCGTTATCTTTGACCGCTCTCGTCATCATAGCAACGAGAGTGGTCAAATTAGGTCGATTCATTTTTTAAGCAGTATCAACCCACTTGGCAGAGTATCACCGAAGACACGTTTGGATTCGGTGTCAGACAGGTCATGCACTTCATTAACCAAAGTAAACCAAGTTTCTGGAACCTTACTCTGCTTTATCTTGGCTAAAACGAGCTGACGAACATCATCGCTAATATCAAAAAGACGATCTCCTGTCTTGCGACACATCATTACCGCGGCAAAGGCAATCATCGGTTCTTTTTGCCAGTTTTGATCAAGCAACTTCGGTAACCATTGTTCCACTTGCGCTCTTGGGATGACTGAATGTTGACTACCATACAGTAGCGTCCGAGAGGTTAACCGCCCAACGGCCCACCAGTGTGCTTGTTCACATTGAGTTTGATTAATCGCTTTGTTCAAAAACCACGTGGCAAGTAATACTTTATCTTCCACTTCTAGATGTTCCAGCGAAGCGGCAAGCCGTACCATGGCTTCGTACCCTTTGTCGTGCGCTTCTTGAGCTGATTTTGGATTTTTGATTGCGCTAGGGTGAAGATACTTAGCGATATCTGCCAGAATCGTTTCTTGTTGCTCCTGCCTCAGTCCGCCAGCAATACGCCGCCAAAATACCCACCAATCGCTCCAGCCTTGATGATTTTGGAATTGAATACCTTGTTGATACAGATTCCACATCTGTTCCATACGCCAAGGATCAGTTGGGTCGCCAAATCCTGGTCGCAGGGCAAACCCAGCCAGACGCAACCAGTTTTTCTCGTGTTGCTCTGAGCGACGTCGACGTTTACGGCCTTGAGAAAATGCATCAAAGAGCGGTCGTAGCGTGGTGAAATCCCATTCATCACGTGGCCCTAAAAGCTTATCTAAATCTTTGCCAAGCGTTTTTATGGCTTGGTTATCAGAGGCTTTTTTATTGCCACTATAAAGGTGTGTGATGAGCGAAATCGCCTCTGACAAGCGAGGATGACGTTGGATTTCACTGTCTGACTCACTGTGCTTGCGAACTTCAAACTCAAGTTGCCATCGGTTTTTTTCGTCCTCAACACTGACACATTCAATCTTAAGCGTGCCGACTTCAGTTAATTGACAAGCCAGTTGAACTTCCACTCGTTGCTTTTGGTTAGCATGCAATAGAGCAGCATCATTTCCTTTTAACGCCGTTATATAAGGAGGCAATGGCGTAAAAAGCTCATGTTCAACAGCCAATAACAGACCATTTTGAACGCGGCGATCAGCAAACATATCGTGGGTTGAGGTCAGGATGTTAAAGCGTACTGGTTCACCTAACGTCAGTGAAAATCGACGGCTGGTTAAGCGTATCTCTTGTCCTTCTTCGGTGCCTTTAGCCAAGACACACAGAGCATGTCCCGCACTGTTTTTTTCAGACAGGTGTAAAAAATAAGAGCGTGCCGATCCACCGCCGATTTTAAGCTGTGCACCTTGGCGAGCTTTACCATACGCGACAGCACCGAGTGCGACTGCCCAATCAGGGTGAGGATTATCAAGCAGGGTGATCGGTGAACCGCGCCAATCGGTCAATAATTGAGTGATGCGCTTTGTGATAAGCTCACTATTAAATACGCCGCCATTAAGTAGTAATCCAACTGGAATGGCCGTTGCGTTTGACTCTTGCTTGAGCGCAAGGCGAGAAACGGCTTGGTGTTCAGCTAAAAATTCAGCAATATGTTTACTCACGGCAGGGTCGGCTGCGTAGGGCAAACCAAATTCCACCACTGCACTGCGGCGTTTATTTGGACGTTCTTGTACCGAGCAAAGTGGGAAAAAGCCTTCCAGTGCAATCTCATGCACCTCTTGTTTCGTCAGGGAAATGCTTTTTGCTGCGCCTAATAGCTTTGAACCACTGCCAAGGAGCGTAATTTTTAGCTGCTCTGGGGCTTGGTTTGATAAGAGTTGCTCTTTGACTTGGCGAGTTTGCTGAATTAGTTTGCTCAAACTGGCGGCGGTTAATTTTTTCGAACCGTCAAAGCGTTGCTCAGCTAGATGAGCTAATGCTAAATCAAGGTTGTCACCTCCGAGCATTAAGTGCTCGCCCACGCCAATTCGGTCAAGAGAAAGTTGGCTGTCTGCGCTGTGTTTCGCTTCAATTAAACTGAGGTCTGTCGTACCACCGCCCACATCACAAACCAAGATCAAAGGGAGTGATTGCAGTTGCTGTGAGGCACAATGGCGGTGACGTGCGTACCAGTCATAGCAAACGGCTTGTGGCTCTTCAAGTAGTACAATTGAGCTTAAGCCAGCCAGTGTTGCAGCTTCGAGGGTGAGCTTACGAGCCGTTTCATCAAATGATGCCGGTACGGTGATAATGACGTTTTGATCTTCAAGTCGATGACTTGGATGACGGTAGTTCCATGCTTGCCGGATGTGATTGAGATAACTGGCGCTGGCAATCACAGGGGAAACTTTCGCCACATCGTGAGCGCCTGCCCACGGTAAGATGGCTTGCTTGCGATCAACCCCTTGGTGGGAGAGCCAACTTTTCGCGCTGGATACTTGTCGCCCTTCTACTTTTGCACCTAAATCTCTTGCCCATTGGCCAATAATTACCTCTTTGCTATCGCCCATAACCGGTTCAATTTGCCAAGGGAGCGATAGGGCATCAGGTGCGATCTGCCCGTCGGCTGGGTGATAACGAAATGACGGAAGGAGTGGTTTTCGAACCACTTCACCGGGGCCAATCAATTGGTCGACCTCAAAAAGATGCACGGGTGAGTCTTCTAGCGATTCGGTGATTTCACAAAATGCCACCACAGTATTGGTGGTGCCTAAATCGATACCGACGAGAAAGCGAGGAGAAGACATGGAGGCTCCTGAATTTCAAAAACGGCATCCGAAGATGCCGTGTGGGGATTATTGAGTGACTTGAGGATCTTCACGCACATCGAACTCAACGTGCCATGTTTGGCCGTTGTCGGTCGCAATGGCTTCTAAGTGAAGTGTCCCGAGTTCTGTGATCGTTGAGGCTAAGTGAACCGGAACGACTTCGCCTTGTCGACGTCCTTCAGAAACAGGCAAGGTGACGTGGATCTCGGGCAGCTCTACAAGTTCTTCTGGAGCCCAATAATCTAAGTGCATGCCAGCTTCGTCATCGCGGCGTATTGTTGAACCAAAGAATTGAAAATGCACAGGCTCACCAATGACCAATCCAAACTCTTGGCTTGGTACGCGGACACTGCTTCCTTCTTCCATGCCAAATGGAGCGACGCACAAGGCTTCCATCGGCGGTGCGATCCCCGGAATGGCAGGCATAGCACTTTCAATACCGACGTAATAACTCGAGGCAATGCCACCGCGAATACGCACACCTTGTCCACGACGAACTGCGCCGTAATACGCTGCGCCACATGCGACGGCTAAATCAAGGTCTAAGCCTGTTAAGCGCTTCATCTGTGGTGCTCCCACAGTGCTCAACCAAGCATTAATCGTGCTGAGAAGACGGTTTGCTAATAAATCGGATTTTAACACGCCACCGTTTAGTAAGATGGCGGTCGGTTTGATAAAATCCATCTCCGGAGCTTCGCCCATACCGGGCATGCCAGCAAATGGGTTATCATTCAGAGCGGATTTTTCTAGAGCGGATATGTCGCCACCCATTGCATGGGCTTGTTTTGCCAAAAACGCGGCGATATGGCGGGTAATTCCAGCGTCTTGCGCGTAGGGAAGGCCCATTTGCGTTAATGCGCCACGTGCTTTTTGTACGGGATGATCAGTGATATTTACTTGTGGGAAAAAACCATCGACCAAGGTTTGTTGCACTTCTTGTTGAGTCAATTCGGTTTTAAGCGTTGTACCGAGTAGTTTTGAACCGCGACTTGGTACCACAATCGGTACGGAATTTAGGGCACTGTCATTAAGAAGCGCCTCTTTGGCATCTCTGCAAGCGTGCGTCATTGCTTGCACTTGCCAAGGGGCTAATTCTTTACCTTCTTGCACCAATTTCATTTTTAAACGGTAAGCAAGGGCAAGGTCCATGTTGTCGCCGCCGAGCAAAATGTGCTCACCAACCGCAATCCGATTGAGCGTTAAGTTACCAGCGTCTTCAGTCACTTCCACTAAGGATAAATCAGTGGTTCCCCCACCAATATCAACCACGAGAACAATGTCACCCACCTTGACTTCATCGCGCCACGCATCGTGGCTATTATCTATCCAACTGTATAAAGCCGCTTGTGGCTCTTCAAGCAGCGTTAATTGCTCAAAACCAACGTTGCGTGCTGCTTCAGCGGTTAAATCTCGGGCGGCTGGATCAAATGAAGCGGGTACTGTTAACGTGACATCTTGTGTAGCTAAGGGGAAGTCAGGGTGAGCGTGATCCCAAGCGCTTTTTAAATGCTCTAGATAGCACTCAGTGGCTTTTAATGGCGAGATCTTTTCCACTTCATCGCTGCTACCCACGGGTAAAAATGCATCACGTCGATTGATGCCACCATGACATAGCCATGATTTGGCACTGGCGACTAAACGAATCGGTGTCTTACTGCCAAGGTTGCGCGCAATGGCACCGACTAAAGCTTTTGGCTCGGCCGACCAAGGCAAAACGCGTGCGGCAGGGCTCATCTCATGTTCATGAGGCTGGTATAAAAACGAGCCTAATTGATGACGGCTTTCAACCGTACCGGGCGCGGTAAGTTGAGGGATGCTCATTACTGAAACGCGAGCGTTTTCATCCTGTGTATCAACATAAGAGAGCACGCAATGTGTTGTGCCTAAGTCAATACCAATACTAAATTTTGGCGCTGTCTGTTCCATTACAATTCAACCTCGGCAGGTGCGATGATTGAAGCATCATATTGTTCAGCCAATTTAGGCAAAGTGATAGCCGTTGCTTTCCAACCTTTATGGACTAAGGTGCCATTAAAGGGTGCTGAACCCGTCACATTACCCGTTAAGCGAACTTCTTGCGGGTTGAAACCAGCTTCAATGGTAATTCGGCTTTCTTCATCTTCGCCGCGAATGGGCGTGAGTTGAATATAATCTTGTAGGACTTTTTTGCCACCGGCGTGGATCACGCGCGCCGCGGCTCCGACTTCTTCATCTGAAAAAGCGGTGACATCTTCATTTAAGAAGTCAATCAGACGAGCTTCTTGCTGCATTAACGACAAAAGTTGTAGGGCGGAATCGGTTGGCGCTGTCGCTAATTTAGATTCGACTTCAACTACGCGCTCAATCACTTTTTCTACTTCTACGATTTTTTCGACTTCAACAATCGTTTCAACCGGCTTTTCGACTTCGACAATTTTCTCGACAGGTTTTTCAACAACTTTCTCAACGACTTTTGATTTGCGTGATACCACAATGAGAAGTAGCAAAAGGCTTGATGCACTGAGCCCAGCATGCAGCATATCAAAGGTGGTAGGGATCATATTTAAATCGAAGTTCATCACAATTCTCTTTACACAATGAAGTAGGCGTGGGAATTCTCGTGAGCCTACGGTGAATAGACTTAAAAATAGGGGCGCAGCTTACCATATTCAAGGCGAATACAGGATAGAAAGTCCGCATCATCACGTTTAAGCTAAAGTGATTGCTTGCGTTTTGAGCAGTATCAATCATTAATTCTCTATTCTGGTTCAACTTTAAGATTAATTGGTTAATAAATTGGTGACTGGCTATTGATTTACCTACTTTTATAAGAGTAATTTGAGTCCTGAGTCCTGAGTCCTGAGTCCTGAGTCCTGAGTCCTGAGTCCTGAGTCCTGAGTCCTGAGTCCTGAGTCCTGAGTCCTGAGTCCCTGTAT
>NZ_CAWNHY010000060.1:0-7773 GCF_963874335.1 Vibrio sp. V10_P2A27P122
ACATTATGGCAAGGATGGTTTAGGTTACAAACCATCCTTGAAGGGTATGAACTGGCTAAGTCTCTTGATTCACCAGACTTGTGATCAAGAGACAGCTCCTAGCCTCCCCCTAAAAGGGGGAGGAACACCCCGTCATAAGCTTCTACTCTAAAGCATAATGAGCGTGTTTAAGTTGTTTATATAACTTCTGCCAAGTGTTTTGACAGAGGAAAACTGACAAGTTTTGTTGTAAATGATCAAGTTTGATTAGAAGCGATCATACTATATTAATTATTTTCCTATACCTGTCGGCCCCTAGTATTCACGGTAAGGTGTTTATTTCTCTCTGATATTCCTCTTTATGGCTACCTCTTTAGGGTAGTTTGAGTTTGTAATTGATTTACATCAGTAATTCATTTTCTTTCATAATTAAAAATCTCGCTCAATGAAACGTTACCATAATTAGGAACCCATATGAGCAGGATGAAGCTGGTTGTCATCGGTAATGGCATGGTTGGCCATCGCTATATCGAAGATTTGGTCGAAAAAATGGAGGCATCGGCTGTTGATGTCACGGTTTTTTGTGAGGAACCGCGTGTTGCCTACGACCGCGTCCATCTTTCTTCCTACTTTTCGCACCATACCGCTGAAGAGCTTTCGCTTGTTAAGCCGGGTTTCTATCAAAAGCATGCGATTAATGTCTTGATGGGCGAGCGGGCGGTTAACATTAATCGCGAAAAGCGCGTGGTCTATTCAAATACTGGCCGTGAAGTGAGCTATGACAAATTAGTCTTGGCGACGGGCTCTTATCCCTTTGTGCCGCCGATCAAAGGCAATGAAAGTAAAGACTGCTTTGTCTACCGCACCATTGAAGATCTAAAGGCCATCGAAACGTGCGCGAAAAAGAGCAAAAGTGGCGTAGTGATAGGCGGTGGTTTACTTGGCCTTGAAGCGGCTGGCGCGCTGAAAGCGTTGGGCGTACAAACCCATGTGATTGAGTTTGCTCCGGTATTAATGGCTGAGCAACTTGACTTGCAAGGCGGTTTACAACTGCGTAATAAAATTGAGCGGATGGGGGTGCAAGTTCACACTAGCAAAAATACGCTAGAGATCGTTGCTCAAGGCGAGACCTCTCGTAATACCATGAAGTTTGCCGACGGTTCGGATTTGGAAGTTGACTTCATCGTATTTTCCGCAGGGATACGTCCTCAGGACAAATTAGCTCGTGATATGGGTCTAGACATCGCGCCGCGTGGTGGCGTTGCCATTAACGATCACTGCCAAACATCCGATCCTGATATTTACGCGATTGGCGAATGTGCTTCTTGGAATCAAACTTTCTTCGGTCTGGTCGCTCCTGGTTACAAAATGGCAACGGTTGCGGTTGATCATCTTGTGGGCAATGAGAGCCAATTTAGTGGTGCAGACATGAGCGCCAAGCTCAAACTACTGGGTGTGAAGGTGGGATCGATTGGCGATGCCAATGGGCGAACTCCGGGTTGTAAAAGCTACGTCTATCAAAATGAAGAAGATGAAGTTTATAAGCGCATTATCGTTTCTGAAGATGGTAAAAAACTGCTTGGTGCAGTTTTAGTCGGCGACACGTCAGATTACGGCGATTTACTGCAACTCAAACTCAATGATATTGAGCTGCCCAAACACCCTGACACCTTGATTCTACCTGCGCATGCTGGCGCTGAAAAACCGGCATTAGGCGCGGATGCACTACCTGATACTGCGGTGATCTGCTCTTGTTTTGATGTGACTAAAGCGAAAATTGCCCAAGCCGTGACCGATGGTCATCATACGCTCGGCGCGATTAAAGCGGTGACAGGGGCAGGATCAGGTTGTGGTGGTTGCGTGCCTTTAGTGACGTCGGTTCTGAATGCGGAACTGGCTAAATCGGGTGTGGAAGTCAAAAACGATATTTGTGAGCACTTTGCGTATTCACGCCAAGAGCTGTTCCATTTGATCCGCATTAACGGTATCAAACGTTTTGATGAGATGTTGGCAAAACATGGTCGCGGCTATGGGTGCGAAGTCTGTAAGCCAACAATTGGTTCTATTCTGGCTTCGTGTTGGGGGGATCATGTGCTCTCGCCATCGTTGGTCAGTTTGCAAGACACCAATGATAACTTCTTGGGCAACATGCAAAAAGACGGTACTTATTCGGTGATCCCACGCATGGCGGGTGGCGAAGTCACACCACAAGCGCTTGCGGTGCTAGCGAATGTCGCTCAAGAATACAAACTTTACACCAAAGTGACGGGCGCGCAGCGCATTGGTCTGTTTGGTGCTCAAAAAGACGATTTACCTGAGATTTGGCGCAAACTGATTGATGCTGGATACGAGACAGGCCAAGCCTATGCCAAAGCTCTGCGCATGGCAAAAACGTGTGTCGGTAGTACGTGGTGTCGTTTTGGTGTGCAAGACAGCGTCGGTTTGGGTGTGCTGATTGAAAACCGCTACAAAGGTATCCGTACACCACACAAGATGAAGTTTGGTGTCTCAGGTTGCACTCGCGAATGTGCCGAAGCGCAAGGGAAAGATTTAGGCTTGATCGCGACCGATGCGGGTTGGAATATGTATGTCTGCGGTAATGGTGGTATGAAGCCTCGACATGCGGATCTGCTGGCCTCTGATTTAAATGAAGCAACACTACTGAAATACATCGACCGTTTCATGATGTTCTACATTCGCACAGCCGATAAATTACAACGCACCTCAGTTTGGCTAGACAACCTAGAAGGTGGCGTTGACTACCTGCGTGAAGTGATTGTGGACGATAAGTTGGGCATTAACGATCAACTCGAAGCAGATGTGGCGAAGCTTATTGCTGATTATCGCTGTGAATGGACAGAAACGCTTAATCATCCTGAGCAATTAACTCGTTTTACTCACTTCATTAATTCTGATTTACGCGATGAGAACGTCGTGTTCGTCAGCGCTCGTGAGCAGCACCGTCCTGCGACTTATAGCGAAAAACACCCAGAAGCGAAAGGCGATATATTCCACATTGCGCTTGCTGATTCAGCAATCTCTACCCCTGTTTTGGAGAAATAACTATGGCCAATAACACAGTATTTCAAGCCATCTGTGACATTAATGACATTGTTCCCGGAACGGGTGTGTGTGCACTGGTGAATGGTGAGCAAGTGGCTCTCTTCCGTCCGACTGAGGCGCAAGAAGTGATGGCGATAAGCAATATGGATCCCTTTGCTCGAGCCAATGTGTTGTCACGCGGTTTTATTTGCCAACATCAAGAGCAGTTCTGGGTAGCAAGCCCGCTTAAAAAGCAGCGTTTCAATCTCATAACAGGCCAATGTATGGAAGATGAACGCTTTAGCGTGAAAGCTTATGCCGTGCGAGTCACCGACGGTGTGGTCGAAGTCGCGGCTTAACAGCCGCTTTTGAGACGATGAGATTCAATAGCAAAAAGGTTCCTTGTTCATCGAGTTCTCTTGGTGATGCATTGATGGTTGGGAGCCTTTATCTATTCAATTTCCCTTTTTAATTTTAACTTTGGTGACAATAAGGACCATTATGTCTTATGTAAAACCTGCCGATTTTGTGCAAACAATGATTGACGCTGGCGAAAGCAAAATCTTCATGTCAACGCGCGATACCCTGATTCGCGGCATTATGGCGGGGGCGATTCTTGCTATCGCCGTCGCTGTGGCCATTACTGCGGCTGTGCAAACCGGAGTGCCTATTGTTGGTGCTCTGGTCTTCCCTGTGGGGTTTTGTATTTTGAACCTAATGGGCTTTGATTTATTAACGGGTGTTTTTGCTTTAGCGCCTTTAGCTTTGTTTGAAAAACGCGCCGGAGTAACCAAAGCGGGCGTTCTACGGAATTGGGGCTTGGTTGGGCTAGGTAACTTAATCGGTGCCGTTGCCGTCGCCTTTTTAGTGGCGCTAACCTTCACCATGAATTTCAGTATCGAGCCGAGCGCTGTTGGGCAAGCGTTTATCAAAGCGTCTACTGCTCGCACTCTTGGCTTTGCCGAACACGGTATTAATGGCTGGATCACCGTGTTTGTGAAAGGCATCTTGTGTAACTGGATGGTGTGTTTAGGTGTGGTGGGCGCAATGACCTCAACTTCGGTCAGCGGCAAAGTGGTCGCGATGTGGCTACCTATTTTTATTTTCTTCGGTTTGGTTTTTGAACACGCTGTAGTGAATATGTACCTGTTCCCACTTGGCATGATGTTGGGCGCTAAATTCACCATCGTCGATTGGTTAGTATGGAACCAAATTCCGGCCACATTGGGTAACTTAGTGGGCGGCTTGTTATTTACCGGGTTAAGCCTTTACATGACTCACGGTAAAACCTTGCCACAACGCAACCTTGGCTAACCATTGTTAAGTGAGGTTTAACCTCGCTTAATGACGATATCCTTTTGTCGATAAGGTAGAGAGTAATCATGGTAAGCAGTGTAACGAGTCGCGGTTTTGTCTCTTTAGTGGGCGCAGGGCCGGGCGATCCCGATCTACTGACGGTTAAGGGGCTACGCGTGATCAGCCAAGCGCAAGTGGTGGTGTATGATCGTTTAGTTTCGCAAGCGATTTTAGATCTGGCGCCAAGCAGCGCGGAGATGATCTACGTTGGCAAACAGTTGGATTTTCATTGTGTGCCGCAAGATCAGATCAACCAAATTCTGGTCGATAAAGCTAAAGAAGGTAAAAAAGTTGTCCGTTTGAAAGGCGGTGATTCCTTTATTTTTGGCCGAGGTGGTGAAGAGCTCGAAACGCTGGCTGAACATCATATCGCTTATGAAGTGGTTCCGGGGATCACGGCGGCGGCAGGCTGCACGGCTTACGCGGGGATTCCGCTGACGCACCGTGATCACGCGCAAAGTGTACAATTCATTACGGGTCACTTACAAAAAGAAGGTAAAGCGATCAATTGGCGATGTTTAGCGCAAGATAATCAAACCTTGGTTTTTTATATGGGGTTAAAGCAGTGCCCGAATATCACACGAAACTTGTTGGATGCTGGCCTGAGCGCAGAAACACCTTGCGCGATTATCGAACGCGGCACTACAGATAAACAGAGAGTATTGACGGGCTCGCTTGACGATTTACCCCTTTTAGCGCAACAAGCACAAAGCCCAGCCTTGATTGTGGTCGGCAGTGTGACTCGCTTGCACGACAAATTGAAGTGGTTTGGCGTATACTAAGCGCAATTTGTAAAGCAGCGGCGAACAAGCCGCTGTTTTCGTTTCTATTTGAGAAGAGAGCTCATGGAAAAAGTTGCCATTCTTGTCGACGTTCAAAACGTCTATTACACCTGTAAAGAGAAGTACCGCCAGCATTTTGATTACAACCAATTTTGGTATGTAGCCACTCAAGGGCGAGAGGTGATTAAAGCCAATGCCTATGCGATTGCTAGCCAAGATCCTAAGCAGCGCCAGTTCCACCATATTTTGCGCGGTATTGGTTTTGAGGTTCAGCTTAAGCCCTTCATTCAGCGTCGTGATGGCAGTGCAAAAGGGGATTGGGATGTCGGTATTACTCTCGATGCGATTGAGCTGGCAGAGCAAGCGGATGTGATTGTTCTGGTATCAGGAGATGGTGATTTCGAGCTATTGGTCGAGCGGATTAAACAGCGTTTTAACAAAAAAGTAGAAGTGTACGGAGTACCAAGGCTGACGGCTCAAAGCCTTATTGATGTCGCCAGCCAGTTTGTTCCAATCGAGCAAGACTTACTGTTGTAGCTCACCTTCAGCAGGCACAATCTCACTATGTTGAGTATCTACCGTGCTGGTTGAAGCGGCTTGCTCTGCGTCTAATTTTTCACGTTCAGCTTTTGAAATATAACGAGGCTTATTGCTGCCGTGCAGCTTGGCATGCTTCTTTTTAAGATGCTTTTGCAGTGTTTGGTTAATTTTCTTTTTGCGGTTCATAGTCGTCTGCTCTTTGACACAAAGTCTTGGGTACATGAGGAACAAGGTGGCGCAGGATACTTGTTTTTATCTGCGATCTCAATGGGAGTTATTGGCAATGGAAAAAATGCATAGCGATCTTTTAACGGGAGAGCTACTCAGTGAGTTTCGCACCGTAGAGGCGATGGTGAACATTTATTGTCAGCGCCATCATCGCTGTCAATCTGGCCTCTGTACGTGTTGCAAAACCTTGTTGGAATATGCGCAAGTACGCTTAGATCGCTGTCCTTATGGCCAACATAAACCCACCTGCAACCGTTGCCCAATTCATTGCTATAAGCCTGAGCCGAAAGAACAAATAAGATTGGTGATGCGTTACGCAGGGCCAAGAATGTTGCTCTCTCACCCTATATTGGCGATCCGCCATCTACTGCATGAAAAATGTGCACTACCAGAAAAACCAAAGGCGCATGCATCAAATCGCCATCAACGATTGAACCGTGCGCCTTGCGATAAAATATGATCCGCTTTGCTGCGACTTATTTCCCCGCCACCCATTGGCGTTTGGTTTTGAGGCTTGAAGCCAACATATAAATACAAGTCGCCAGTAAAGCAATAAAGAGATAGCCCATTAAGCCTTGCGATCTTTGCATAAACCAATCAGCGATCACGGGGCCAACCACAGAGCCGATACTGTAGCTAAATAGCATAACTTGTGTCGCTGAGACAATGTAATTGGCATCGAGCTTATCACAACCTAAGTTGATGGCGATTGGGTACAGGGCAAACGTCGCCATGCCTAAGAAAAACAAGCTGGCAGCTAATATCATCATCGTTGAATCGAACAAGGTTATGGTAATCGCCGCAGAGCCAATCAAGCAAAACAGTGCCATTAATAGTGTTCGGCCCAAAAATTTTGATAGCCAAGGCACCATAGGTTGCACCGCCATGCCACCCAAAACCACAAGTGCCATTAAGCTGCCAATATCGGTATGGCTGATACCGCGTTGTTCCAATTCAACAGGCATTAGACCGTAGATAGCCCCCAAAGTGAGCCCTGAAACTCCGCAACCGAGCAAGGCGGCATGGTTTAGTTTGAGTACCTGTTTCAGTGATAGGCTGACGGCATGCTGCGTTGAAGGTTGGTCAGATTCGCCATAAATCAGCACCACACTGGCGATTAATAGCAAGGTAATGATGGCAATGAAAGGCACGCCGCCTGATACGCCTAAATAACCAATCCCTAATTGGCCCAATGCCGTTCCGCCGTAAAGCGCCGCCATATAAATACCAAGGCGTTTTGCTCGGCCTTTTTCATCACCATGCAATAGCCAAGACTCGACGACTACAAAGACACCAGCCACCGCAATACCAGCAACAAAACGTGCCACTAACCAAGCACTGGCATAGTGCAGAGCAGGTAAGGCAAAAATGGTTAACATGAGCAGCGCTAAGCACCATACAAAAGCGTTTCGGTGGCCAACGCGGTTGACAACAGGTTCAACGACTAATGCGCCGATCAATAAGCCAGCGTAAAAGGCACTGGCAAGCCAGCTTGCCAATGAGCTCTCAAGCCCGTAGTGCGGCAACATCAATGGGATCAGGCTCATTAAATAGCCTGAGGCAATCGCATAAAGCGATAGCGCAATGACCGGAACGGAAATGCGAGGTGAAGACGCGTTCACAGTGATGTTGTCCATTGACTTTGCCTCAAAACCAGAATTGATGGGATATTTTGCGGCGAATATGGAGCTGATATTGAGAAAGGTAAAACGAAAAATTATGTTCTTAACGATTAATTTTATTAATCGAAAATAAAGCAAGAGAAATGAGCAGTAAAGTTGGCATAAATCGATAAAAAATGCCAACTTTATTATTGGTTATAATGATGGATTATTTCAATATGGCT
>NZ_CAWNHY010000061.1:0-7756 GCF_963874335.1 Vibrio sp. V10_P2A27P122
TGATTTCGGCGACCATTATCCCTGTTGCTATTGTTTCAACGGTAATGGTGACGAATTTACGTTCACAAGCCGTTAGTGATTTTATTGAACAAAGTCATGGAGAAATGAGTCAGGTTGATAATGCTATCGCCATCTATTTTTCTGGCATTGAACAAAATGTGAAAATGTTAGCCAACTCACCCGCGTTGCAAAAAGTGGACAGTTCCATTACCCGTTATATCGACAAAATAGCTGAACCGATGACCCCAGATAGCAATGGAATGGTGGAGCGTGGAATTTATGAAGCGCTTTACCTTATGGGTGAGGCGCACAAAGGTTATTCGTACGTTTACATGGGAACCAAAGAGGGCGGATATATACAATGGCCGACGGGTAAGGCGTCAGACAATTATGATCCTAGAGCTCGCCCGTGGTACAAAACGGCGATGTCTAGCCCAGGCGAGATAAAACGCACTCAAGCCTATTATTGGGAGCCTGATGACGCCACGATTGTGAGCAATGTTTTGTCCTTTAATGCTGCTGGTACCCAAAATGCTGGGGTGGTTGCGATTGATGTTTCGCTAAAAACACTGACGGATATCGTGAAGAAGATAAAACTAGGCGAAACCGGATACATTATGATGGTTGAGGATAGCGGTAACGTCTTGGTGGATGCTAAGTACCCAGAGAACAATTTTCAACCCCTTGACTCCTTAGCTGCTGCATACAAAACGATAGGTCAAACATCCTCTGGTTTTATCAATATCGAAATTGGCGGTGTGGAATATATGGCTAATGTCATGAATTCCGAAAAGTTAGGTTGGAAGTTCGTTGGCCTGATTACTACCGAAGAAGTTATGGCAGAAAGCAATAGCTTGATCAAATACATTTTAGCGATTGTTTTTGTGTTGACAGTGATTTTCATCATTGGCGCACTTTTTTTAGCGGGGTTGATCGCCAAGCCGCTTAGTTTAGTTTCAAACGGCTTACAAGAGATAGCTGAAGGTGAAGGTGATTTAACCAAGGAATTGATCATTCGTTCGAACGATGAAACGGGTCAATTGGCTGTGTATTTCAACGCATTTTTGAAAGCCATTCGATTACTTGTACAGCAAATAGGCCATGCAGGAGAACAGATGGGGGAATCGGCGCAAAGAGCGGCAACAATATCGGAAGACTTGTCAGCCGTTTCTCAACGACAGAAACAAGCGGTTGAGATGGTATCAACGGCGTTTAATGAAATGGTGTCTACTGCCAATGAAGTAGCAACGCTATGCAGCTCGGCAGCCCAGGCTGCTGATGACAGTCAGCAATTAGTGAGTCAAGGCCAGCAAAATATCCACACCGCGGTTTCTAGTGTCAATCAGTTAGCTGATTATATTTCAACGTCTTCAACCACGATTCAAGAGTTAGAAAATGATAGCCAAGGTATTACTGCAATTTTAGATACCATTCGCGGCATTGCTGAACAGACCAACCTGTTGGCTTTAAACGCTGCGATTGAAGCGGCTCGTGCAGGGGAGCAGGGAAGAGGTTTTGCTGTTGTTGCGGATGAGGTTCGTGCGCTCGCAAAACGTACGCAAGATTCAACCGAAGAAATCAACGGCTTAGTGGTACGTTTGCAAAATAGGACCAAAGAAGTCGCAGAACAGATGACCGTGAGTTTAAATGCGTCACGGAAAACCGTGACAACGACTGAGTCGGTCAACGATAGCTTTACTGGCATCTATCAGTCAGTATTGTCGATTCACGATATGAATACTCAAATCGCAACGGCTGCCGAAGAGCAGCACCTAGTCGCAGAAGAAATTAATCGTAATATTCATCAAGTACAAGAAGATACTCAGAAAGTTGATGATGTATCGAGCCGAGCTCTACTTAACTCACAAAATCTCGCGAGTTCAGCTGATGATCTGAATAATTTAGTGAGTAAGTTTAAGACCCAGTAATTTCTGGGGAGATTTTTTATACCTAACCCATTTGAAGGAGAGAAAGTTAACCACTGACTTGTTGTTTCCATAAACGTGCGTAAAGTCCTGCACGTGCGAGCAACGCTTCGTGAGTACCTTGCTCGGCCACTTGCCCATCTTCGATGACGATAATGTTATCGGCATGACGAATCGTCGATAACCGATGTGCAATACTGATCACCGTTCGATCATGGCAAATGGTTTCCATATTGCTCATGATGGCCGCCTCTGACTGATAATCGAGCGCTGAAGTCGCTTCATCAAGCAGTAAGATTTTTGGGTTAACTAACAATGCGCGAGCCAGTGCAATGCGTTGACGTTGCCCGCCAGATAAGTTGGCACCTCTTTCTCCTACTTGTTGTTCAAACCCTTGTGGCAGCGCCTCAATAAAGCTTAATGCACCAGCAAGCTTTGCAACGTTTATCAGCTCTGCATCGCTTGCATCGGGTTTACAAAGACGAATATTGTCGGCAACGCTGCCTGAAAATAGCATGCTTTCTTGCAGCACCACACTCATGCTGCGCCTTAACGAGACCGGATCTGCAATGGCGAGATCCATACCATCGACTAAGACTTGCCCATGCAAAGGTACATAAAGACGCTGTAGCAGTTTCGTTAATGTACTTTTTCCAGATCCGGAAGGCCCAGTAATACCAATAAATTGCCCCGGAGCGATGGTCAACGAGAGATTCGCTAAGACTTCCGGTGCATCGATATGATAACGGAAGCGAACATTTTTAAACTCAATGCCTCCTTGAACAGAAGGGATGGAAGCAAGGCCATCTTTACTATTTTCAGCCGGTTCGTTAAGAATGTCGCCAACGCGACGCAAGGCTACTAAGGTGTGCTGGAAATCTTGCCACACTTGCGCAAGTCGCAAAACGGGTTGAGTAACATGCCCTGCTAGCATATTGAAGGCAACCAATTCACCGGGAGTGAGCTGCCCATTTAGTACTAAGTTGACTCCCCACCAAAGTAAAATGGCAGCGGCTATTTTCTGCACTAAGGCAATCAATTGCCCAGCAATTAAACTGGCTTTTTGGGCTGAAAACGCGCATTCAATTTGTCGACTGAGTATTTGCTGCCACCGTTCTAAAAATCGAGCTTCCGTTGCGGTTGTCTTGATTGTTTCGATACCCGTTATAGATTCAGTCAGGAAGGTGGTTGTCTCTGCTTCTGCGTCATACTCTGTCGTTACCTTGTGACGAACCCAAGGTCCAATACCTAACCACAGCAGAAAGTAAATCACTAATGAACCGATAATCAGCCCTGTGAGCGCTGGCGCATAATGAAACATCACACCAATAAAGAGGGTGATAAAAATGAGATCCAAGAGCAGCATTAAGGTTGAGCCCGTCAAAAACTGACGTATTTGCCCCATTTCCCGTACGCGGGCGATGATTTGCCCCGTTTGACGCTGCTTGAAATAACTTAATGGAAGATTAATCAAATGCCGATACAATCGCCCTGATAGTTCTGCATTGACTTGACTAGAAAGATGACCAAAAACCGTATTGCGCAAATAACTGTAAAGAGGTTCAGCAATAGCCAGCGCAAGCATAGCCAGCGCTAAAACGTGCAAACTCGACAAACTTCGCCCCACAAGAACCTTATCAATAACGGTTTCAAAAAGTTTGGGACCAAACAGGGCAAACAGTTGCAGCACAATCGAATACAGAAACACATCACGTAGCTGTTTTGACTGACGGAGTACCGAAGGCATAAACCAGCGGAGGCCAAAAGCGACATCGCTTGGCTCTATACTCTGCTCAATCAGTAATAAGACCTCATAACAGGAACTTGAAGATCCTTGCGCCAACGGAAACTCGAAATAGCGCTGTTTAATGGGATCGTACAAGGTCCAACCATACTCGTTTAGCGCATGAATGACATGCCATTGCTGACGGATTTTGACCAATGCAGGTAGCGGGATCGGCTCGCTTCCTCTGACGGTGATCATTCGGCTTTTCAGACCAATAGATTGAGCGGCTCGCTGAATGTCGAGAGCACTGAGCTCATTTTCGGCAACGCCTAGTGTATGAATCAGTTGTGATGGCGTGACTTTCTTATCAAATGAAAGGCTGGCAAACGAGAGGGCCGCTAATGCGCCATGGCTTTCTTGATCATGAACCGTTGAGACGGTGTTGGTTAAGGTATCCACTCTATTTTTCTCGCAATGCTTCAGCTTGATATTCTCGGATTGGGCTGAGTAGATAATCGATGATCCGACGTTGGTCGGTTTTAATCTCAGCCACGACAGACATACCGGGCAATAAGGCAACAGAGGCACCATCGACCTCAATTGTGTGGTTTAACAATTGCACTTGAGCGGGAAAAACCAACCCAAGTTGCTCATCCATTGTCGAGTCTCTAGATACGTGGACCAATGTTGCCGATAAGGTGCCGTAACGCGTATAGGGAAAGGCATCAATTTTCAACGTCACGGGTTGGCCAGCATAAATAAAGCCAATGTCTTTATTGAGAATTTTAACTTCGGCGACTTGTACCGAATCGTCAGGCACAATAATCATCAAATTTTGTGCTGGTTGTAAGACTGCTCCAAGGGTGTGAACGCTCAGTTGCTGTACAGTGCCAGTGACAGGAGAGCGAACCACTTGTAATCCTTCATGTTCGCGTACTTTGTCCAGTTCATGTTGCAGCGCTGAGAGTTGTAGGTGTGCTTGCTGACTTTTGTCTTGCCACTCTCTGGCTTTTTGCGCACGCAGCGCTTTTAAACGCTCTTCTAGGTTGAGATATTGCTTTTGCAGCACATGTTGTTGTGATGTTTGCTGGGCTAACGCTCGTTCGGATTCTAATAACTCTTTTTCCTGCTCCAGATACTGCACTTGACCGATCAAACGCTGTTGCTTGAGCTTTTTTTGAGCATCAAGGCGCTGAGTAATATTACTCACTAACTGTTTTAAGCCTCTGATGTCGACTTCAAGTGAGGACTGGGAAGCAAGATTGACCTGCATTTCAGCACGCAAGTTTTCCAACACCGATGTGAATTCGTTCTTTTCAGTATCAAAGCTGTCGATGACCTCTTGCTGTGCCGAAGGTGCCAATGCCAAATACAGGGGATGTTGAGCTAGATCAGCCTTACCACGCAAAGCTTGATACTTGAGAAATTCATGGGTTTGATAGCGTATTTGATGACGCAAACGTTCAATATCTTGGCTAACGCCTAACGTGTCCAGAGTCAGTAAGGGCATCCCTTTTTCGACACGTTCGCCGTCTGCTATATGGATTTGTGCTACTCGGCTTTGTTCGTAAGACTGAATCACTTGCGAGCGCCCAGGGACTAACAGCCGCCCGTTTGCGGTCGCTTGGATATCCAATTTCCCCCAATAGGTCCAAAGTAAGGTGAGCAGTAACCCTAAACTTAGCGTGATGGCGGTGATGCGAGCAAACGGAGAGGGCGGGCTCTGCTGTAGAGCAAGATGGCCGGGTAAAAACTCAAAGTAGCCGTTCGTTTTCGAGCGCTTAGAGCGAAGCTTCTTTAACTGAGAGATCATACTTGCTCATCCTCTTGTTTTAATGCTTGTTGCAGTTGCCACAACTGGAAATATTTGCCTTGCTCTGCGAGAAGTTGTAGATGCGTGCCTTGCTCTGCAATCTCGCCTTTTTCCAGTACGATAATCCGGTCACACTCTCTTACCGTAGAGAGGCGGTGTGCGATGGTGATAATGGTACGCCCGGCGGCAATTTGCTCCATATTGGTTTGAATGATGGCTTGTGATTCATCATCTAAAGCGCTGGTGGCTTCATCAAGAATCAAAATCTTAGGGTCTGCAAGCAGTGTGCGGGCAATGGCTAAACGTTGTCGTTGTCCGCCTGAAAGTGACTGCCCCCCTTCAGCTAAAATCGTGTCGTAACCCAGTGGCAGCTTTAAAATAAACTCATGAGCGCCCGCTAATTTTGCTGCTCGCACAATCTCATCCAAGTTGGCTTGTGGCTTTGAATGGGCAATGTTGTCACTAACACTTTTACTAAAGAGAAAGTTCTCTTGTGATACCACCCCCAACTGGCGACGCAATTCATGAACACCGATCTGTTTGAGTGAGGTGTTATCGAACATGATTTGGCCTGATTCAGGGCTGTACAGCTTGAGTAAAAGCCGAGCCAAGGTGCTTTTTCCCGACCCCGAGCCACCGACCACACCAATTTTCTCACCCGCTTGGATATTGAGTGAAAGCTGATTGATGGTCAGCGGCAAATCGGGTTGATAACGGAAACTCACTTTACTGAGAGTGATCGCACCTTGCAGTTGTAGGGAATGGCTGGCTTGCTGCTGCTCGGTGGGCAAATTGAGTAGGTCGGAAAGTTTATCGACTGCAATTTGCGCTTGTATAAATTGTCCCCACAGCTCGACGAGCCGGGCAAGAGTTTGTGCAACATGACTGGCGAGCATGTTAAAAGCGATCAGTTGACCTATGGTCATTTGTAACGCGAGCACTTCGGATGCACCAATCCATAATAGAAAGACGCTCGTTATTTTTTGGATGAACTGTACTGCGTGGCTAGAGCGGTTATTCCACTGCTGAACCACATAGTTGCTCGATATCATCTGTTCGGTTTGAGTATCCCAACGTCGAATAAAGCGAGGTTCAGTCGCTAAGCTTTTAATGGTATCACTCCCCGCGACGGTTTCAGTTAGAAACGAAGTGTTGTGCGCCATATGGGTAAATTGTTGTTCAATCGCTTGTTGCAGCCTTGGGGTTAGCCACCAAGCCAAAAAGAGATAATACGGCAGTGTGGCCAATACCAATAAGGTTAGCCCGCCAGAAAGTAAGCTCATCACATAGAAAAAGATCACGAGAAAAACGAGATCAATCGTGAGGGTAAACATTGAACCTGTGATGAACTCGCGTATGGTATCGAGCTCTCTTACTCGAGTCACAATCGCCCCAACTTGCCTTGATTTGAAAAACAGCAGCGGCAAACCAAACAGATGGTGAACCAATTTAATGCCAAGCTTAATATCAATGCGGTTAGCGGTATGAGCATATTGATATTCGCGTAAACCGCGTAGCAATACCTCAGCTATTCCAGAAATAACTAAGACGAACACTAAAACATCGAGTGTCGAGTGGGCTTGATGCACTAATACTTTGTCCATCACGACTTGGAAAAATAGCGGTGTAATAAGTGCAATAACTTGCAGTACGAAAGAGAATAAAACAATCTCAGCGATTAAATGTTTATGTTGCGATAATTCAGGTAAGAACCAACGAATATCAAAAGAGGATTGCTTTTTTTTGATATCTAGCGTTTTTCCATTCCAATTCTGTTTTAAATAGCTTGTATCTACTACTTTTGGGGTATCTGAATTACATGGATGAATTAAACATTTATCCTGTTCAACTTTAGCTAAAATAAATGGGTGATTATTTTTGTTAAATAAAATAATCGGATTCTTTATTTTAGTAATTCCAGTAAAAGACTTCACTTTATTAGCAGTGACTAAATAATTTCTTCCTTTTAAATCTTTTATTATTGAATCAATTGCATTGGATGGCGTTTCATTAGAGATATCTAATTTTATCTCACGAATTCCGATCAGCGGTAAGTAGACTGATAAGCAATGTAGCATGGCTTTTTTTTCATTTAAATCAGTCATATAGTTGATTCTTCAAGGTCCAGAAAAAGAAAGGGGGCGGATCATATCATTAATATCAATAGATGCTCAAATATTATCTGGTCTGATTAGTTAATTGCGGTTTTTAAAGGTTTTAATTATCAGTTGCTTGTATTCGGTAATATTTTGGTTTTGTTAATTTATTCATGACTTAGCGTTATTGTATGGT
>NZ_CAWNHY010000062.1:0-7573 GCF_963874335.1 Vibrio sp. V10_P2A27P122
TGGCCAGTGATCAGTTCTCTACGTCGGCTTTGGTGCGTGGTGCGTATTTCACTTCTGTGTATCAACAAGGCGTACCCACAAACGCATTTGATGATGCCGCTTCACGTCGTTACGGGCTAGATCATGCGATCAACAAAGCGCAGCAAGCCAAAAACTCAACGGTTTATTTCACACAAAAACTGTTTAATAACATCATCTATCCTGAAGCTGGGCTTGCCTCGGATAATTTTCGTGTTGCGAAGCAAAAACGGCGCTTGATTGGTTTGTCAGTAGTGGCCGGCTCTATTGCAACTGTGTTATTAGTCGGCACTTGGCATCGTTATTACCTTAGTAACGTGAAGCACTCTGATGCGGTGTTAGCGAAAGTAAACGAGTACAAAAACGAGTTCCCCTCTAATCTTTATTTAGCCTCTCAGCAAGATGTTCTCGTGCCGCTCAATAAAATTCGTGAAGCGACGTTAGAGTTTGGCTTCTTCCGTGATAAACCACAGTACATTTCCGATTTTGGTTTGTACCAAGGCCACACGATTGGTCCAATGGTTGAAGCTACTTATTTGAATTTATTGGAAAACCGATTTTTACCTCTGCTAATGGCTGATGTCGTTGTGCAGCTTAACCAAGCCAAAACAGATGAAGAGAAACTGGCCGTGCTGCGTGTTTATCGCATGATGGTAGATAAAAGTGGCCGCTATAAGGATTATGTACTCGATTATTTCTCCAAATACTGGCAGCAAGAGTTCGCTGGGCAACGCGTGATCCAAGAAGAACTACTGGGGCATTTAGACTACGCCATGTTACACACGGATTTAGCGGGTGATCGCGCGCGCGGTGATCGCAATGCAGAGTCGGTGATGAAGCCTTATGATCAGGTGGTGGCGAAAGTGCAGTCTGATCTTGGTTCTATGCCTAACGATCAACGTGTTTACCGTAATTTGAAGTTGAATGCACAAACGGTTCTTGGCCCCTCGATCAATTTACGCAACTTGATTGGCCCCGTCTTTGATGTGGTTTTTGAAGAGCGAGTGGTCAACAGCAGCTCGCTGTATATTCCGCAAATGCTTACCAAAAAAGGGTTTGAAGATTACTTCATGCCGCAATCAGAATCCGTTTCTGAGCTGGCCTTGATCGACAGTTGGGTACTAGGGCAATCCAAATCGGCTCAATTTAGCGAAGCGGATAAGCATGACCTTCGTAACAAAATCCGCAGCTTGTATGTGGCGGACTACACCAATACCTGGCGTGCGGCTCTTAATGAAATCAGCGTTAAGTATTTTAGCGACATCAATGACGCGGTGTCAGTATTAGAAAACTTTACCGGCAACATTGAACCGATGCAGCGTTTGCTTCGCACTTTAGAAAGCAATACTCAAATGTATGCCAGTGTGCCTAAAGATGAAGCCGCGCAAAAAGAGCTGTTAAAAAATCCAAAATACAAAGTTGCTTCGCAGATTGATGCGCCCTTTGCTGAACTAAACGCTATGCTCAAGCCGGTTGGTGATAAGCCAGCGTACATCAATGAAGTGTTAGTGGCGGTGGAAGAGTTACAAAATTACCTCAAATCTATTCAAGAAGCGCCAGATGTTGGTATGGCTGCGCTTGATGCCACTAAAGCACGCGTAAAATTAGTGAACGCTGATCCAATTTACACGGTGAAACGTATTGCATCAGGTTTGCCTAAACCGCTCGATACTATGGTGTCTAAACTGGCGGATGAGAGTTGGTATGTTGTCAAACAAGAAGCGATTAAGCACCTTGAAGTTCGTTGGCATGATGATGTTTACAAAACCTTTGAAGAGAAATTAGCTGGTCGCTATCCATTTAATGAGTCATCCAACAAAGACAGTTCTCTTTCTGACTTTGAAGCGTTTTTTGCGCCCAATGGCACATTAGACAACTTCTACAACAACCAGCTAAGAATGTTTGTGGAAGAAAATATTGCGGTCAATGATGACGATAACGCGCAGTCGATTATTCGCAAAGACGTTCTAGAACAGCTCAAGCAGGCGAAGAAAATTCAGCAAGCTTTCTTTAACCGCAAAGGGGTCTTAGACGTTAGTTTCTCGGTTGAACCGTTACGCTTGAGCAACAACAAACGCCGCAGTGTGCTGAATGTTGATGGTCAATATCTCGCTTATAGTCACGGCCCAAGAGACAGTGTCGAGTTGATTTGGCCAAATACGCTGCGTGATTCTGCGATCTCTAAAGTAACGTTAGTGCCGACTAAAAATAATATGTCGCCACGAAGTATTAATATCCAAGGTCCGTGGGCATTTTTCCGCTTGCTTGAACAAGGTGATGTGGTGGGTGCTAGTTCCACGTCGGTTGACTTTAAGTTTGCAGTTGACGGTGGTGAGATGATTTATCGACTCAATTCAGAGGCAGATATTAACCCATTCACCGAGCGGTTATTTAAGTCATTCAAACTCTCGAAAACCCTTTACTAAAATAATAGTGAGGAGCGATTGGTCATCGTTCCTCAACTCACTTAGGACGCTGTAGTCATGTCCAATATTGTATTTATCGACCACGCTCGTTTTCATTTGATAGATGATGCTGCCGCTGTTCGTCACATTGATGCCTACCAAAAGGTGAGAGATGAGATCAATCGTCGTAACAACCCATTATCAGGTGGTCCAGACTGGGCTGTGGTGAAAGTTGCTTGTGAAACATTAGCAAAAGGCCCGGGGATTGACCTTTTGCTGTGCGGTTATTACACCGTAGCCTGTTTAAAAATGCAGGGCTTAGCGGGATACGCCAATGGTGTTGAACTGTTGTGCTGCTGCTTAAGTAATTTGCCAAAACCGGACGTAAAATCGGCGAAAATGCGCAAGGAAGTGCTCGATTGGGTTAATGCTCGTGTAGTGCGAGAGTTAAAAGATCTGCGTCCGAATCATGAAGCACTGCGTGATTTATACCGTTGTGAGCGCTTTTGTGAGCGTATGCATGCCATTTTAGAGCTGCAACAGCCGGACTATTTGGTTGATTTCGAAGGAGTAGGTTTTGCTATTTTTGAACATATTGATCGTTTAGAAACGCAATATCATTCGCTGCTAAAGCGCCATACCCAAACGGAACAGGTTGAGCTGGTGCGTAGTCAAAAGCGCTCACGTGTTACGCATGTGGCCGCTTTTATATCCGGTGTTCTTGGTGTTGTGATGGTGTATGGGGCCGTCACTTATTTGCCGTTTTTCAACTCAATATCTTATGCAACCAACCTAAGGTTACCTGCTTTACATACGCCAGAGCAGGTCAATGCGTTTCAACAGGCCAACTCGCCAGCCAAGCTTGAACAGTTGTCAAATGAGATTGTGCCATTGTACCGAGAGGCGATTGAGCAAAAAATGGCGCGCTCTTTTGAATCGGCTCGTGTTGAAGCCCAGCAAGTGTTGGATGCGTTATTGCAACTTTATCCCCAAACCGAATCGGTGCTGGAGGTTGATCAAGCGTTTGCCGATGCTAAGCGTGAAGCTCTGCAACAAACTGAGCGCTTTATGGAGCGTTTTAGTGAAACGCGAACCAAGATGGCCAACATCGCGCTGCTCGCGCAAAAAGGAAAATTAACCGAACTGCAAAGACAAACCAAATCGCTGGAGGAGTTCGCTATTAGTCTGTCACCTATTTATGGGAGAGCTGCATATGTCGAAGAGTTGCTCAAAAAAGGTGATGTTGTACAGGCTGAACAGGAGTTTATGATTCTGAAGCAGCGGCTTAATAATTTGAGCTGGAAAATGGCCGAGCTCGACAAGCAGTTTGAGCATTTGACTGTGACACATAATCAGGAAGCTCAGACTCAATAAGCTGAGCAACAATTGGTTATTGAAGGGCAACTTTTTGCTCATATCAGGCAGTTTGTTGCCTTTGTCAATCGAGCTGTTTATAAGCTCATGAATATCAAAGAAAAATATCTGGCACTGCACTTGCTGTACTAGTGTCATTTTGCGATAAAAGAGTGGAAGGGAAAAAGATGGCAAGGTTAAGTTTTAGGCTCACCGTGGAGGGTTTGGCAGACGACACGTTGGTGGTGCGTGAATACCAAGGCGTGGAATCGCTGTCTGATAGCGCGCAAGCGGGCCTGCATTGCTACGGTTTTCGCTATGAGATAAAACTGGCCAGTCGCCAATCTGGCTTAACGGCGCTGGAGCTGGTGGACAAAACCGCTCAGCTTGAGATGCTGCGTGATGGCCTTGTCGTGCAGCGTGTGCACGGCATTGTGCGTCAGTTCAGTAAAGGCGATATTGGCCATCATCACACCTTTTACTCACTGACCTTAGTCCCAGCATTAGAGCGGCTATCACTGCGCCAAAACAGCCGCATCTTCCAGCTCAAAACCGTTCCTGAAATCCTCTCCATCGTACTGCAAGAAATGGGCATTAACGACTACGCCTTCTCGCTGAAACGTGAGTGTGCTCAGCGTGAATTCTGCGTGCAGTACCGTGAGACGGATATCGACTTCTTGCACCGCTTAGCCGCCGAAGAAGGCTTGGTGTATCACTTCATCCATGAAGAGGGGAAGCACACCCTCTTTTTCAGTGACGACAGCCAAAGCCTGACGAAGCGAGAAACGCCTATCCCTTACAACGCCCTCGCAGGTGGCGTGATGGAAAGCCCCTATGTGTCGCAATTAACGCAACACAGCCAAACCGAAGTGAGCCACAGCGCGCTGCAAGATTACAGCTTTAAAAAGCCGAGCTACTCGTTTGCTCAGCAAGCGCAAGGGCGCGAGATGGATTACCAGCAAGCGACCTACGAACACTTTGATGCACCGGGTCGCTTTAAAGACGACGTCAGCGGCAAAGCCTTTAATCAAATTCGCTTAGAGTACTTACGACGAGAAGCGCGTACCGCGACCGGAAAAAGTAACCATCCGGGCCTGCAAGCGGGCACAAAGTTCGACTTACAAGAGCATCTTGACGACAGCGCGAACCGCGATTGGGTTGTCGTGCAAGTGCATCATCAAGGGCGTCAGCCACAAGCATTGGAAGAAGAGGGCGGCAGTGGCGCGACCACGTACAGCAACCAATTCACGCTCATTCCTGCTGATGTCACGTGGCGTGCGACACCGCAAGCCAAACCTCAAGTGGATGGCCCTTGCATGGCATTGGTGGTGGGGCCTGATGGCGAAGAAATCTTCTGCGACGAACATGGCCGCGTCAAACTGCATTTCCCGTGGGACAGATATTCCAACGGCGATGAACACAGCTCATGCTGGGTGCGCGTCTCACAAGGTTGGGCTGGCAGCCAATATGGCATGATAGCCATTCCGCGCATTGGCCATGAAGTCATCGTCTCGTTTCTCAACGGCGACCCAGACCAACCGATAGTGACAGGCCGTACCTACCATGCCACCAACAAAGCGCCGTACACACTGCCGGATAACAAA
Organism: Vibrio sp. V10_P2A27P122; assembly: GCF_963874335.1. Lineage (NCBI taxonomy): Bacteria > Pseudomonadati > Pseudomonadota > Gammaproteobacteria > Vibrionales > Vibrionaceae > Vibrio > Vibrio sp. V10_P2A27P122. The sequence continues at coordinate 5,381 of NZ_CAWNHY010000062.1, forward strand.
ACTAAAACCGTGCTGCGCAGTGAAACGCACCAAGGAGAAGGGTTTAACGAGCTGAGCTTTGAAGACCAAGCGGCGCAAGAGAAAATCTACCTACACGCGCAAAAAGACTTAGACGCCTTGGTGCTCAATGATGCCACGGCGCACATCAAGCACGACCAGCACCTCACGGTGGATAACGACCAATTTACGCACGTTAAACATAACCACCACCTCACAGTGGAGGGCGAAAGCCGCGAATCGGTTAAGGGTAGCTGTATATTAATGGTCGATGGTTCCTTGCACGTAAAATCAGGGCAAGTTTGGACTAATGAAAGTGGAGATGAAATCCACATCAAAGCTGGACAAAAAGTGGTGATCGAAGCAGGGTCAGAAATTACCGTGACAGCCGGCGGCAGTTTTGTCAAAGTCGATCCTGCTGGTGTCCATCTTTCTGGGGCGGGCGTTAATTTAAACTCAGGCGGAAGTGCGGGCAGTGGCAGTGGTTTTAGTGGTGATTTACCGTTATTACCTGGTGAGCTTGAACTGCAAAAATCCCCCGCGCCACCTCAAACCATTCTTTACCAAGCGCTATTGCAAGCTGAAGAAGCACGAGTGCCAGCCGTAAAAGTATGCCCATTAGCCGGGGATGCCTAATGTTGAAATCGTGGTTTGAAGCACAGTCAGAGCATCAATATTGGTTGGTTGATCATAAACTTCACAAGCTTGCTTTAGCGCAAAATGGTGGTTTTGGATTTGAGGAAGCCGTGCCTTTATTTTATGGCTCCATGTTTGACTCAGTTATGCCGCTATCACCGTGGCTAATTCCTGTCACTGATATTGTCTTGGAGTTGCCAGAATCGCTCCTTGCTCAGGGACTAGTGTTGTCAAGCCAGGTAAGCACACAAGAAGTTTTGGGTCATCTGCGGAGCTTATTAATTGCCGCATTAGATGGCGAAGAAGTGATGTTTCGCTTTTATGATCGTGATGTGATTATTCCCATACTACGAGCGATGGATGAAAATGAGGTGAATCACTTTTTAGGCAACATCAACCAATTGGTGGCGATTGATCACCATGAAGAAGACGCTCTCATTACCTTCAGTAATACCTCATGCAGTGAGTTTGTGCTTCGCCACGGGACTTGGTGGAAGATGTTACCTCACCACTTAGCGCCTTTGTACAACATAAATGTTCATGCCAATTCCTTAGAAAGACGTTGGTGGGAGCTATTGCCGCATCTTTTACAACGCCTAGAATCACCGCAGCAGACGATACTATCAGCCTTGCAATCAGCATTAGAAAAGCAAAATAGCTACGAGGTCGCAGAGCAGCATGCGTTAGTTGCGCTCGTCACTGCAACCGATACCGCGCTTGATGATTTATCCCATCCTTTACATTTAACATCGGATGAACTGAAAGAGTTAAAAGCCATTAAGGAGAGCTGGCAATGAGAAGTACAACAGGAGTTAGCCCTTTTTGTGCGCCGTGTGAAAATCGAACGCATTGGATTGAAATTATCATCCGTGATGAGTTCAATAAGCCATTTGAAGGCATCACTGGTACTATCACTGACTCAGCAAAGCATGAATTTCCCGTCGTATTAGGTGAAGCGCCTATCTTGCTTAAAACGCTTGCCCCCGGCCCGGTGACGCTCACTCTCGATGCTGAACAATGGTTAAGAGAGTCTCAGGGTAAGCTGAGAACACCCAATAATGAAGCCGACCCCACTTTAGATTTTGCCAAGCAATACCAAGACCATTTAGGAAATAGTGCCGTTTTTCTAAACGTAACCAGTGGCGATCTAACCGAATTGACGCCAGAACAAGCTCTACCAGCGAGGCACCAAAAAGGTCAAGCGGATGCTTGCAACTTACTGACAGATAAAAGTTATGTTCTTAAAGTGAGAGGATTTAACTTTATTACCTTACGTGTAGGTATGTTTTTTGATGGTACGGCCAATAATACTTACAGTGCACAATGGGGTAAAACTCAGTTAGAGAATTACTATCAAACATGGAAAATGAAATACAACGTTGATTGCGACATTATTTCCAGAAAAACAGGGCGGCTTAAAAACGATATTCCAGCCACTCACTTATCGAGCGAGTGTTTTGATTATCCTAAAAAAGACAATTTTTTTATCTCTTTATTTAAAAATGATGAAGGCGAAGTAGAGACAGTGGCAGGCAGCGCCACTAATGAGTTAACCAATGT
>NZ_CAWNHY010000063.1:0-7405 GCF_963874335.1 Vibrio sp. V10_P2A27P122
CTGTCTTTTTCTGGTCAAGTGTTGGTGTCGCTCAACAACCCGTAACGCTACCAGATAATATTCGTGGTGCTCTATGCCTAGTTAAAGCCGATCATAAGATCGTGCTCGTTAACGAGGTGATCACCAAGCAGATTTCATTGCCAGGAGGGACGATATCTCCCGGTGAATCTCCAGAATTGGCCGCGCAAAGAGAAACATGGGAAGAAACGGGCCTTGTTGTAACGGTAGGGCGCATGTTGGGGTATACGGATACGGCTGTCGTTTACAGCTGTCGCAGTGATTCCGATGTGATTGCTTTTGAGTCAAAAAATAGCCGTAATGGACATGAGTTGCCTATTTGGTTTGCTCCTCATTATGGTGTCGAGGTTGCTAGCGCAATGCTGATCGATCCGTATCGTATTGATGCAAGTCAGTATCGTTACCCTGAGCAATGGGATCGGATCAAAACCATGTATCAAGAAGCGGATAGCCAACCCGTGATTTATGTAGAGAATCTGGTTTCTGCTGCGCCTCGGTTTCACCAAATCGAATTAGGCTGGATGATGAAATTGCAGAATACGGTCGCGGAATGGCCATATACGCTGAGTTCGTCGATTTATCAAATCGCAGTATGGATCACCAAACTGACGGATCCTTTATTGCTGATAGTTTTATTTCCAGTGATTGCCTGTTATCTGGGTAAAGAGTCTGTTTATAAGATATTTTTTGTGGTTACCGTGAGTTCATTATTGTCATTGGTGGCTCAGCAAGGATTTGCATTACCAAGACCTCATGCCTATATACCACTGTTGGAACTTTGCCAAAGTTACGGGTACGGTTTTCCAAGTTTACCGATTGCAGTTTGGTTTGGTGTAGGGATATCACTATTGCGAGCTTTTGATCATCTCGATTTCAACCGAATGTTTGTGGGTTTTATCGTGTTGATGGGGCTATTAATGTTGGCCAAATTCTATATTGGGGAAGCCTTCATCAGCGATATGGTGATAGGTGGATTGTTGGGCGCTCTGGTTGCGTGGCATATTGTTCGTTTAGATGAACAATCTTATACCGACGTCAGAACACTGCTGGGTTCGCGTGGGGTATGGTGGGGTTTAACGATCACAGTTGCACTGCTGGCTATGATCTGGCCCTTGCCTAGTTTCACCGCTTGGTTAGCCATTTTGCTGACGGCATCGGCTTTAGTTATGACAAAGAGCACTGAACCACTACACATCACTCTTCAACGAATGTGGCTGCTGATCATTTTGTTATTAGCACTCAATCAAGTGGTGTTATTTGGTGCCACGCTCGTTTCATACAGCAGTATTTTCTCTTTAATGGTTGAGACGCTCCGCTTGCCAATACTCATGCTCATCTTTGCATGGTTCATGAGAAAATGCCGTGCTTAACCTGGTTGTTTAGTCAACATCCCGATTAAAGACGCCTCGACTGAGGCGTCTTTAATGCCTATTCGTGAGACTCACCGAGTACAAATTTTTCTATAGCAACTGCCACACCATCGTCGTCGTTACTGAGTGTAATATAGTCGGCTAGCTGCTTCGTTTGTTCCATCGCATTTGCCATTGCAATTCCAAGTCCTGCGTATTGCAGCATGTGATGATCATTTTCAGCATCTCCCATACAAATAATGTGTTTAGCCTCGATCCCCAAGTGCTCGGCAATCGCTTTGACACCGACGCCTTTATTACTCTGTGTGTTTAAGAATTCAAGAAAGAATGGTGCACTTTGTACAATGGTAAACTGCTGATAGAGTTCCGGAGGAAGTTGTTCAATGGCTTTCTGTAGCAAGCTCGGCTCTGCCACAATCATTGCTTTGATGATGGGATGATCATCTTCAAGCTGTTCAAAATCCATTTCCGTGATCGGCAGTCCGTTGATTCTTGCTTCAAGCTCGGTATATTCACTGATTTTAGGCGTGATCAGACCATGAACTTGGCTAAAGGCGTGCGTATTCACGTTAAGTTGGTTAGCAAGGTTAGCGACTAATTTTGCAGAGAGGCCATCGATAATTTTGTGATGAATAATTTCACCACTGCCAATGTTTTGAACCATTGAGCCGTTGTAGTAAAGGACAAAATCCTCATTTGAGTTTAAATGCAGTTCTTGCAACTTATCGCGCATGCCATCAATGGGACGTCCAGACGCCAGCACCACTTTTACGCCTTTTTCACGAGCTTTGGCTATAGCCTGTTTTGTTCTGGCTGTGATCTGTTTTTGGCTATTGAGAAGAGTACCGTCCATATCTAAAGCGATGAGTTTATACATGACTTACCTAAATTAAGTGAAGAAGAAAGCCAGCAGCTTATGCAAGTTGAGATATGATCGCCACTGATTTAGTCAAATTTTTACGCACGTGATGGGTTTAGTTTGACCTAAGGCAAGGCATCTATTAAGGTCAGCGACCTGCATTTTTTGATATTGAGTTAGGCTGAGTTTACGTTGTACAAAATTAATGAAATGTTTGAGACCATTCAAGGTGAAGGCGTGCACACCGGCGTTCCTGCGGTTTTTATTCGTTTGCAAGAATGCCCAGTGGGATGCGCTTGGTGCGATACAAAACAGACGTGGGATGCAACGCCGCAAGATGAACGCCCAATCAATGACGTGCTAGCCAAAACCCAAGATAGCCCAACTTGGTGCTCAGTCAGTGCAGAAGAGATGGTGTCGCTCTATAAAACACAGGGTTATCATGCTAAACATATTGTAATTACGGGCGGTGAACCGTGTATTTATGATCTGCGTCCACTTGCGCAAGCATTTGAGGCAATCGGATGTCACATTCAAATTGAAACCAGCGGCACATTCCCGGTTCAAACCTCAGCAAATACATGGGTGACAGTGTCACCAAAAATTGCAATGAAGGGCAAACTGCCTGTACTCGATTCAGCTCTGTTAAGAGCAAATGAGATCAAGCACCCCGTCGCAACGGCTAAAGATATTGAACAGCTAGATGCGTTATTGCTGCGAGCGCAAGTTCCTGATTCAACAGTGATTGCTTTACAGCCTATTAGTCAGAAAGAGCGGGCAACCCAATTGTGCATTGAAACATGCATTGCGAGGAACTGGCGTTTATCGATTCAAACGCATAAATATTTAAGTATTGCCTGAGGAGAGGAAAATGAAAAAAGCCGTTGTGGTATTTAGTGGTGGCCAAGATTCAACAACCTGTTTGGTTCAGGCATTAAAAGAGTTTGATGAAGTGCACGCCATCACCTTTGATTATGGCCAACGCCATAAACTCGAGATTGAGGTTGCCAGCACCTTAGCGAAAAAGTTAGGTGTAGCTGCACATAAAGTCATGGATGTAAGCTTACTCAATGAGTTAGCGATCAGTTCACTCACTCGTGACGATATTCCAGTATCACACGAGTTACAAGAGAATGGGTTACCGAACTCGTTTGTGCCGGGGCGTAACATTCTGTTTTTGACCCTTGCGGGTATTTACGCGTATCAAATAGGTGCAGATGAGGTAATTACCGGTGTTTGTGAAACCGATTTTTCTGGTTATCCGGATTGCCGAAATGACTTTGTTAAAGCGATGAACAGTGCTTTGGTGCAAGGGATGGATCGCCCATTCAACATTCGTACTCCTTTAATGTGGCTAAACAAAGCAGAAACTTGGGCATTGGCGGATCAACATGATGCTCTCGAACTCATAAGACACGAAACACTGACTTGTTATAACGGTATTATTGGTGATGGTTGTGGCGATTGCCCATCATGTGAGCTACGTAAAGCGGGTTTAAACGATTATTTAGTAAACAAAGCGTTGGTGATGAATGCGCTTCACCAAAAGCAAACTGTAACTTTATGATGTATCTAATAATCAACGTATAGATCAAGTGAAATTTAAACGGGTGTTCTAGTGTTTGCGAATGGAATAGCGTGCAAATAGAACACCCATTATTTAGCTCAAGGTACTAAATAGTTCAAGGTACTAAAGGTACATTTTGGCCAAATCTGCAGGTTCTACTTCTTTACCTTCTAAGCTTGCATTCCAGTTGGTGCCAATTAATACACCATCTTCATCAAGGGTAATCAACCAATCTTCTACGAAAATATCGAGAGGGATTTCTAACACTTCGAAGTCAGACCACTCTTCAACGTTGTGAGTTTGTGCATCTTCTTTGGTTGACCAAAAGGGCATAACTTCACTACTTTCAAATTCTGTCGAGTCGCATGCCAGCCAACCATCTTCATTTTTTAAGCCCCATACTAGTTGGGTCTCTTTTGTTTGTTCAATAAACAATTCTAAGTTTGCTTGAAGGTCAGCAGTTAATTTGCTCATTATCTTTATCTCATAAGGTGATGACGCGCAAGGATAGCATTTTGTGCTAGTAAACTCATTACAATTTTAGACAGAAAAAAGGGGCGAAAACGCCCCAATCCTCGATAAATATCGATTTCAACGCTCGCGTTTGGTGAAAATGGTCCACTCTTCTTTCACCGAACCTTTATGGCCGACGACAGTGGCGACAACTTTTCTATTCATCGCATGGCTAATATCATCATCACCATTTTCTGTCAGTTCAGTATCACCAAAACCAACAATACGGACACGAGTATGGCTAATGCCGTAACTAACAAGCGCCTTCTCGACATTATAAGCTCGGTTTTTCGATAACTCTAAGTTATAACCTGGATTCCCAACCTTACTGGCATAACCTTGTAATTCAATCGAAGCTGAAGGGTATTGCTTGAGAAAATTGGCCATTGACCGTATTTGACTTAGAAACACAGGGTTGACTGTCGCTGAATCATTCGCAAACAGAATTCTAAGCTGGAGTTGCTCTTCGGTTTTAATGAAAGTGCCACAACCATCATTATCGATCTCTGACTTCAATGGTGTTTCGGGGCACAAATCTCTGGCATTAATCACACCGTCAAAATCATCGTCACGTAAATCGTCTATTTGATCAGCGAGTGGCATATCAATATATGGATAATCATCTCTAGCAGATGAAGCCGTCGAGGTGATAAAGAGTAAGCTCGCTATCATTGGCCATAAGTATTTCAACATGTTAGTACTCCACCGCATCATGCCACTCTTTGGGTGTATCCACTCTCAACGAACTCAACAATGACCCAGTTGCATTCATAACACGGTATTTTGCATACTGTTCATCGTATTTGGCATCGAGATAACCTTTTCTTGCTTCGAAAAGCTCATTTTCAGTATTCAACACATCCAATAGTGTTCGCTTGCCGAGCTTATATTGTTTTTCATAAGCAATAACCGTATCTGAAGCAGAATCAACATGATCGGCTAAAAATTCTTTTTGTTGTAATGTCAAATCGAGAGCGCTCCAAGATAAACGCAACCCCTCTTCAACACTACGATAAGTCCGATCTCTTAAATCTTTCGCTTTGTTCATTTGGTAGGCTGCACTGTCGGTGCGCGCAGAATCTGAACCACCATTGTACAGGTTGTAACGCATCCTAATCATGGCCGAGAATTCATCGCTGCTACCTTCTATCCCACCGGCATCATCACGCCATGTTTGTGCAGCTTCGAAAGATAACGTTGGGTAATTTGTTCCCTGAGTTTGTTTATATTGAAACTTTGCGGAATCAACATCGGCTTGCGCTACTTTGATGACCGGGTGATCTTGGTAGGCTTTTTCTAAAGCGTCATCAACGGTAAAAGGCAAAGCAGAATGGTCTGCTCTAGGGAAAATTAAATCTTGAGGAGGTTGACCTACCAACCGTTTAAACTGGGTATGTATATCAAACAGATTATTCTGTGCAGCTAAAAGATTGCCATGGGCTTTAGCTAAACGAGCTTCAACCTGAGAAAGATCAGCAGTTGAACCAATGCCTGATTCCACACGCTTTTGTATATCACGATATATTTTCTTATGTACTGAGAGGTTGCTTTCAGAAAGTGTCAGTATTTCAAACGCTTTCGTTGCATCGAGATACACCTTAGTGACCTCTAATGCGATATCTTGAGCGTCAGCTAAGAGTTGGAAACGAACCGATTCGGCATCAGCCGAAGTACGATCAATATCGTTTAAAGTCGAAGAACCATCCCAAATTAGTTGGGTTAAGGTAATGGTGGCTTCTTTACGAGTAAGTTCATTTTCAGTACCAGAGGCTAAATCAACCGCTTCGTAGCCAATACCAGCATCGAGATCGATCCTTGGAAGATAAGCACCAGAAGAGGCTTCGCTATTATAGCGCTTACTCACATATTCGTTATATGCACTTTTAATATTTGGATTGGTTGCAAGCGTTATTGACACCGCTTGCTCAAGAGTCTGGCTATATACAGAGATCGGGAAGCTGAGTGCGATGGCGTAGCTCAACGTTTTCATGTTCATCCAATTCACTTGGGCACTCCTCTAGGGACTTCTACTTCTTTTAAGCCGCAATAGTACGGCATTAGCTGTTGCATTATCGAGACGCTTGATGGAAAAACGCAACAAAATAACATTAAATTCTCATCAGTAAACAGCAACATATTCATTACATTCGTGATTTTAGCAAAGAATCATACACCAAATCATCAATTAACATTTATTAAACATTGTTGATTGTTCTTATAATAAAGTACATCTTTAGTGTGATATTGATTCAAACTATAAATGTGTGACTTAAGTCTCCACCTACGTCACATAAGAAGGTGTAAAAATGGTTTTTCCTTTGTATTACAGGTGTTAAATGCTAATTTATTACCATTAGAAATGACAAATTACGTAGCAAAGATGTAGGAATGTAAACAGTCGCATCGTTGTGAATTCGGAAGTTATTAGAGGCATTATATGGAACTTGGTTCTTTTTCTTTAGGTACAACATTAACTTTCGGTCAGATGATCGTTGTGGATGCAAATGGCAATGTACGGGTGCTTCAGCCAGGAGAAAAAACCTTGCCTGGTGAAATAATCATCAGTGCCAGTAACGCTACCCCAAACGATGTAGGCAATAATAATGATGTACAAATATCAAGAGTTAACGCCGATGGTCGCAACGTAGATATAACTAATGACATCAATGAAATTTTCGCAGCATTAGAGCAAGGCCAAGACCCAACACAGCTAGGCGAAGATCTTGCAACTGCAGCGGGTGAATCGAACGGTTCAAGCCCGACGGGCTCAGTCAGCATCGCTCGCGACGCTTCGGAAACCATAGCCGCAACAGAATTCTCCACGTCAGCACTCACCGCGCTAGGCCTCTCTGAAACACAAAGTTTAACGCTATTAGAAAGCTATTCTCAAAGTGCTTTAGGGTCAATTGTGACGGGCATCAATGGTGCGAACGACGGCGCGAAAATCACAGGCGATGATAGCGGCAGCGTGACCGAAGACGCGGCGGAGAACACCGCGACGGGCACCTTGCTCGCAAGCGACGTGGACAACACAGACAACGTGTTCCAGGCGCAAACCGATGCGGCGGGCCAGTACGG
>NZ_CAWNHY010000064.1:0-7402 GCF_963874335.1 Vibrio sp. V10_P2A27P122
CTTTAGAAAGTGTTTCATCACGGCTTTCTAGTACCAGTTCCAACACGTCACAACAAGTTCGCTCTCAAGAAAACATCATGCAATCTGTCTCTTCTGCGGTGAACTCTCTTTCCGATAGCGTGACCTCTATTGCTGAAAATGCAGCATTCGCTTCTTCAGAAGCCACTTCAGCAAATGATACGGCGCAAACTGGCAGCGCAGTTGTAGAAAGCACGATTGTCTCGATTGAACACTTAGCCAAAGACGTCAACCAAGCCGCTCAAGTGGTAAATGAGCTCGAATCTTATACCAATAATGCGGGAGTGATCTTAAACACCATCCGCAGCATTGCCGAGCAAACGAATTTACTTGCCTTAAATGCCGCGATAGAAGCTGCTCGAGCTGGTGAACAAGGGCGAGGGTTCGCCGTGGTTGCCGATGAAGTTCGGACTTTAGCCTCTCGCACTCAATCCTCTACTGAAGAAATTCAACAAGTTCTTGAAAAAATACAAAAGGGCTCATCATTAGTTGTGGATGCCATGACCAAAGGGCAACAAAGTGCCTCCAATACAGTATCTGAGTCTGAGCAATCTGGAGTGGCTTTGGTCAATATCACGGAGAAAGTTAAAAGTATTGTTCAGCTCAACCAACAAATTGCCGCCGCGACAGAAGAACAAAACCGCACTTCAAAAATCATTTTCGACAACATACAAGATATGGATGAAATCTCCCGCTCAGTGTCTGACGGCTCTCGAGCACTGGATGGGATCAGTACGGACATCCAAAGCGTCACACAAAACCTCAGCGATGTTATTCGACAATATAAAGTTTAAATTCTCAGTAAAACTCACTCTCTGCAGTATGTGAAAGTGAACGGCATGATGCCATTTTCGATACATAGGAGTAATCATGATAAAAGCAAAATACAGCCTTTACCCTGCCCTAATGCTATTACCCGGGCTTAGTATCGCCGACGAATCGGTTGAAGCACGAGTTTCGCAGCTAGAAAATGAATTGGCGATACTGAAAAGCTCATCCAGCAGTAGCTGGCAAGACAGTATCAAATTCAATGGGTTCTTTAGTGTGGGAGTGACTCGTTCGAGTAACAAGCTAGGCTATGCAAGTTCCAGAGACAGTTATAGCTTTGATGAACTGAGTTTAGTTGGGCTTCAAGCCGAGTTTAGTTTGGCGGATAAAACCAGTTTCGTCACTCAGTTAATCGCACGTGGCAGTGATGACTTCTCACCCGACATAGAATGGGCTTATCTCAAACACACATTTGATAACTACGTTACCGTCAGAGCGGGTAAGTTGCGTGTACCTCTCTATATGTACTCTGATTATATTGATGTAGGCTTTGCCCAGCCCTGGGCTCGCCCGCCCGTTGAAGTTTATGGCAATGTGCCATTCAACTCTTACTTAGGCGGTGATATCGCCTATGACGTGGAAATGGATGAGTCAACCCTCTACTTACAAGCCTTTGCAGGCCAAAGTAAAACGTCTGACAATAATACAGAATACAACTATATGTATGGCGCCAGTCTAGGTTGGAATTACGATTATCTAACCATACGAGCCGTCTACGGCACGACAAAAATCACATCAGGACACAGCGTATTTAAACAAGTTGTCGCTCCAGATACTATCGCTAAATTCTATGGTACAGGCTTAAGCTATGACAATGGCTCATTGCTCTTTGTCACAGAGCTAACTCGTACCGAAGTCGAAGGGCAATATTCAGATGTCGACTCCGCGTATGCAACCTTAGGTTATCGGATTCAGTCTTGGGTGCCTTATGTTAGCGTAGCAACACTCAGAACCAAAGATGACGACGAGCGCATCGGTAAGTTGATCAATACTGGCACAGCCAATATTCCAAGCGCTTGGTTGTTCGATGCAGAGCGTAATGCATACTCCGCTGGTGTCCGTTATGACTTGCTCTCTAACTTATCCATTAAAGCAGATGTCACTATGATCGATAATTTTGGTGATACCTCAGGCCTCATCGGTAGTACTAACTTTGGCAATACAGGCAAAGCATTAGAAGATGACTCTTTGATTTACTCTATTCGCCTTGATGGCGTTTTTTAAGGAGTGCAGAATGATTAAAACTATCTTAATGCTCTTGAGCTTATCGACCTTGTCATTGTCTGCATTCTCTGCACCTGTTGTGATAAGTAACCTTAGTGGTGTTGACCAACTAAGCGATAGTGATGTGAAAAAGCTATTTTTAGGCAAATTAAAACAGCTCCCGAATGGCACTGAACCGATTGTGATTGAGTACGCTGATGGTACGCCGATACGCATTGAGTTTCACGAAAAGGTCACGAATAAATCAGAGTCTCAGCTACAAGCTTATTGGGCAAAATTGGTTTTTACTGGCAAAGCTAACCCACCCAAAACCGTTGCTTCAAGTGCCGCAGCTATCGCTGAAGTGAGCCAAAATGCAGCAGCAATTGGTTATATCGACTCAAGCGAAGTCACAGACCAAGTCAAAGTGGTTTACACACCTTAAATCTAAGCTACTTTTGTTGTAAAAAAGGCCAGTGGAGGTAATGCCACTGGCCTGTGTCTTTATCAGCCCTTATTGTTAGCTATTTGTGCTTTCAAATATCTTATCTGCAGAGGCCGCCACAAAACCGCTATAGAGTTCACCGTTGGCCATTGGATAGCGCTTAGCAAATTCATAGAATCCACCGGGAATCACCTCCACTCCTTCCGTAAATTGCACCGGTACTTTATCGGCCATGGTCGACGACTGCTCAAGCAGCACATCAGGTGTACCTTTCACTTCTCCACCATTTTCATTGATGGTAAAACCCGCTTGGCGTAGATGATCATTGACCGCTTTCACTTCATTAAACGCCTGCAGTTGATTAACACTAACAGTGAAATGGTTCGCGCCATAGCCATGCGCCGCCAACCAAGCGGCGTATTCACTTTCGTTGGCAAGCTGCAAATAATCGCTGTAGCTTAGTTGCCACAGGCGACCGCCATATAAAAAGTCACTGCTGTTTAATTTATTGCTATCGACTTGATGTACCAGCTTCTCCACAATGGCTTGGAGTGCAGGTGAGCACTCTTCCACTTTCAGCTCGCTTATGAATACTTTAGGCTGAGTCGGATCAGGGTGTTCATAGTGCTTCGCTACCAGCTTCTTACTTTCAAACACATAATCACCACAGGCAACGTAGCCTAAGGCAAGAAAAGGCTTAGCCAGCGTTTCAATACCTAATGGCGCAACATTGAAGGTTCGCAACGCAATATGGTCATTAATCAAGGCTTCCTCTTCTTGAAGCAAGTGATGGACTTTGTCGGCAGAAGGGCAAAGGCGCTGAATGTAGTCATTCCATAATGATTGAAATAAAACGGTTGGCGTCATAACGCCTCCTTGTCTGTGCTCGGTTTAAACCATGCTAGTAGGCATGGGGTTTTAGATAAAGTTTACTGCTATAGCTCAACCCCGGGGCTGAGCGTGGCAGGCAGTTCTGTCGAACGGCCTTCCATTGATGCCATTGGGTATGCGCAGTAATCGGCCGCGTAATAGGCGCTTGGTCTTAAATTTCCCGACGCTCCCGGCCCACCAAACGGTGCATCACCACTGGCTCCGGTTAATTGTCGATTACGATTTACAATGCCAGCGCGGATATGATCGACAAAGTAGTCCCATTCGGCATCATTGGTCGACACCAAGCCTGCCGATAAACCAAAGCGAGTTTCATTAGCCAGTTGTACCGCTTGCTCTAAGCTTTGGTAACGCACGACTTGTAACAATGGTCCGAAATACTCTTCATCAGGCAATTGGCTAACTGCGGTGACATCAATAATGCCCGGAGTGACAAACGCCGCCTGCAAAGGTGTCGCGGCCAGCAAGCTGACGCCACCCAAGGCGCGTAAATTGTCCTGAGCAGCAAGAATGAACTGCACCGCCGCTTGTGATATTTGTGGCCCCATAAAAGGTGCTGGCTCAGCAAAGGGGTGATCAATACGCAATTTTTGAGTGGCACTGACCAGCTTTTCAAGCAATCGATCGCCTTCATTTCCCTCTGGAACATAAAGACGCCGCGCACAGGTACACCGCTGGCCTGCACTTAAAAATGCGGATTGAATAATGGTATACACTGCCGCATCAAGCTCGCCATACTGCTTAGAGATAACCATTGGGTTGTTGCCGCCCATTTCTAAAGCCAGCATTTTCCCCGGCTGCCCAGCAAACTGGCGATGGAGTAAATGACCTGTATTGGCGCTGCCAGTAAAAAGAAGGCCATCAATGCCTTTGGCCTGAGCAAGCGCAATACCCGTTTCCTTCGCGCCCTGCACTAGGTTAAGTACACCCGCAGGTAGGCCGGCTTCTTGCCACAACTTCATCACAAACTCACCCGTCCACGGAGTCTGCTCTGAAGGTTTAAACACAACCGTATTACCCGCTAAAAGTGCAGGCACAATATGACCATTCGGCAGGTGGGCAGGGAAATTATACGGACCAAAAACCGCAAGAACGCCCAATGGACGATGACGCAATACCAGTTGATTACCCGCTGCTTCGCGTGTGTTTTCACCAGTGCGATCATGATAAGCTCGAATGGATATAGCGATTTTACCCGCCACCGCTGCCGCTTCAGTACGCGTTTCCCAAAGTGGCTTTCCTGTCTCTTTGGCGATGATCTGCGCAAGCTCTTCACTGCGCTGTTTCACTTTTTCAGCGAAGGCTAAGACATATTGCTCACGCTCAACAAAAGGACGTTTTTTCCATTCTATAAATGCGACTCTTGCCGCCGTTACCGCAGCTTCTACTTGCGCGGGTGTGGCGCTATCGCCCTGCCAAATCGTCTCATTGTTATAGGGACTAAGCGAAAGCATTGCCTCGCCTTGTCCAGCTAACCATTCACCTGCAATCCACTGAGTCATCTGTTAATCCTTACCTTCCAATATACCTATTTTACTGCGCCAAAATTCGAACAAAATCACCACTATCAACCAATAGAGCTTGCGCCACTTTAGGTGAGATGATCACCGTTTCCGTTTCGCGGTTATAAGCACCTTTTGCAGCAGTAGCACGAAAGTTTTCAAACGAGCTATTGCAGATAAGATAATCTTGCGAGCTTGAATGCTCGGCCACTTCCACTTTAGCTCGCACCGAGTGACGTACGGATTCGATATTGCGCAAATCGCACTCAACCGTTGGACCTGCATCAAAAATGTCTACATAGTTACGGCAGGTGAATCCTTCGCGCTCGAGTAGCGTTAACGCTGGACGGGTATTGTTATGTACTTGACCAATCACCGCTTGTGCCTCTTTACTCAATAAGTTGACGTAAATCGGCAGTTTGGGCATCAGATCAGCAATAAACCCTTTTTTACCAATGCCGGTTAAATAATCAGCCATAGTGAAATCAATCGAGAAAAAATGCTCTTGCAGCCATTGCCAAAAGGGCGAGTTGCCTTCGGCATCAGACACACCACGCATTTCAGCAAAGATGGTTTTAGAAAAACGATGTGGGTGTTCTGCCATCATCAGAAAACGGCATTTCGACATCAAACGCCCATTCAACCCTTGACGAAAATCTGGACGTAAAAAAAGCGTACAAATTTCACTGCATCCAGTGTAGTTATTGCCAAAAGTAAGCAACTTGACGGTATTGTTGACCTTCAGCTTAGGCGACGAATGCACTATCGTGCTGATGTGATAAGAATAGAACGGCACGTCATGGCCAATCGATGCTTCAACGCCAGTCGTCCCTGCTACCTCACCGGTTTCAGAATCAAAACCGACCATCAGGTAACCTTCATCTCCCGGCTCTGAGACGTCGGGTTTAGCGAAGCTGTATTCAGAATGAGTAATACGGTTGGTTAAGAGCTTTTCATTCACGGGTAGTGATGTAAACCCGTGACCGGATTCAATAGCGCATGTGTGTAGCGCATCGTAGTCCGACATTGCGATAGGGCGAACAACTAGCATCAATACTTCCCTCCAGATGCTTGAAGTGGCCCAAGGCATCCTACCTTGGGCTGCTAGGCTTTTTCACTACATGAGTGATGCAATAGCTTTATCTAATCTTGCTAAGCCTTCTTCTATTTCTTGTTTGGTGATCACTAATGAAGGCGTCATACGAACCACGTTCATACCCGCAACCAACACCAGTAAACCTTGCTTGCCCGCGGCTTGTAGGATATCGCGAGCGCGACCTTGCCACTGCTCATTTAATGCCGCGCCAAGCAGTAGACCTTTACCACGGATTTCACTAAAAATGTGGTACTTCTCATTAATGTTAGCCAATCCTTCACGAAAGAGCGCTTCACGCTCCTTCACGCCAGCCAAGGTTTCTGGCTGGCTAACCACATTAACTACCGCTTCTGCTACCGCGCAAGCCAGTGGGTTGCCACCATAAGTCGAACCGTGAGTGCCCACTTTAAAATGCGCGGCTAATTCGTTTGTGGTGAGCATAGCGCCAATAGGGAAGCCGCCACCGAGTGATTTCGCGGTACTTAAAATATCCGGCGTGACGCCCAATCCTTGATAAGCATAGAACTCACCAGTGCGGCCATTACCGGTTTGCACTTCATCAAAGATCAACAGGGCGTTGTGCTTATTGCACAATTCACGCACGGCTTGGACAAACTCAGCCGAAGGCGACACAATGCCACCCTCGCCTTGCAAGGGTTCCATCATTACCGCACAAGTGCGATCAGAGATGTGTGCTTGCAACGCTTCAATATCGTTATACGGTAGGTGGGTAACATCCGCAGGTTTAGGACCAAATCCATCGGAATAAGTCGCTTGCCCCCCGACCGTCACTGTAAAGAAAGTGCGGCCGTGGAAGCCTTGGTTAAAGGCGATGATTTCTGATTTTTGTTCACCATGGACATCAGCGGCCCAGCGACGCGCCAGTTTGAGCGCCGCTTCATTAGCTTCCGCGCCGGAGTTAGCAAAAAACACCTTTTCAGCAAAACTGACTTGCGTTAATTTTTTCGCCAAGCGCAAAGCAGGCTCATTAGTCATCACGTTACTGAGATGCCACAACTTATTGGCTTGCTTGGTGATCGCATCAACCATCGCCGGATGGCAATGGCCCAAACAACTCACTGCAATACCGCCAGCAAAGTCGATGTATTCATGACCCTGTTGATCCCACACTCGAGAGCCCTGCCCTTTAACTGGAATCATTTCCATCGGGTTATAACAAGGGACCATCACCTCATCAAACAGACTGCGATCTACACTATTTTCCACTGTCATTACACATTCCCTCTTGATACCGCATGCCAAGCAGATTGCGATCTTCCTATTAAACGCTTGAGTGGAAGATATTGTTTTGCTTTTTAGCTAATGCAGCATTGTATTTACAAATTATTAACCATTTCAATAGTGATTTATTCTTTTAGATCGGCAGAAGTACCGATAATCGTCACTACTTATGATTAT
>NZ_CAWNHY010000065.1:0-7400 GCF_963874335.1 Vibrio sp. V10_P2A27P122
CTGATCATGAGCTCTCTACGAAGAAAATGGATAAGCGACCCCGCCTTTAAACTGTTTAAGCAAGTTTTGCCTCCGTTATCGGAGACAGAAAAAGAGGCGATGGAAGCGGGCAGCGTTTGGTGGGATGGTGAACTGTTTTCAGGTCGTCCAGACTTTACCAAGCTGCATCATTACCCAAAACCAACCTTGTCAGATGAAGAGCAATCTTTCATTGATAATGAGTTGGAAACGCTGCTGTCTATGTTAGATGACCATAAAATCGTGAAAGAAGATCGCGACTTGCCAGCGGAAGTGTGGACGTTTCTGCGTAAAGAGCGTTTCTTCTCTTTGATTATTTCAAAGGCCTACGGTGGTCGTGAATTTTCCGCACTCGCCAATTCCACCATAGTGTCACGGATTGCGACGCGCAGTATCAGTACCGCTGTTACAGTGATGGTGCCAAACTCGCTTGGCCCGGGAGAGCTTCTCTCTCACTACGGTACACAACAACAGAAAGACTACTGGCTTCCTCGCTTAGCTGACGGTACGGATATCCCTTGTTTTGCGCTGACCGGGCCAGAAGCAGGCTCCGATGCTGGCGGCATTCCTGATCAAGGCGTGGTGTGTTACGGCAAGCACGAGGGCAAAGAAGTCCTTGGGATTAAACTCAGTTGGAATAAGCGTTATATCACGCTGGCTCCGGTTGCAACTGTGCTAGGCCTAGCTTTCAAACTCAGTGATCCTGAAAAACTTCTAGGCGATAAGCTCGATATCGGTATTACCTGCGCGTTGATCCCTGCTAATCACAAAGGCGTGGAAATTGGCGAGCGACACGATCCACTCGGCCTTGCGTTTATGAACGGCCCAACGCGTGGTCAAGATGTTTTCATCCCGATGGATTGGCTCATCGGTGGTGCTGACTATGCGGGTAAAGGCTGGCGCATGCTGGTGGAATGTTTGTCGGCAGGGCGTGGTATTTCATTACCCGCACTTGGTACGGCGATTGGTCACTTAACTTCGCGCACGACAGGTGCATACGCTTATGTGCGCAAGCAATTTGGCATGTCAATTGGTAAATTTGAAGGGGTAGCTGAAGCACTGGGCCGTATCGGTGGCTTAACTTATTTGCTTGAAGCGACACGAACCTTAACCACAACCTCGCTCGATTTGAAAGAAAAGCCGGGTATAGTGACCGCCATTGCCAAATACCATATGACAGAAATTGCGCGCACAATTTTAAATGATTCGATGGATATTCACTCTGGTCGAGCGATTCAAGATGGACCAATGAACTACCTCGGAACACATTATCTTGGTATCCCGGTCGCAATTACGGTTGAAGGGGCCAATATCCTAACTCGCAATTTGATGATCTTTGGCCAAGGTGCCACTCGCTGTCACCCTTATGTTTTGAAAGAGATGGAAGCGGCGGCTAATCCTGATACAGAGCAAGGCGCGAAAGATTTCGATAAGCTGTTGTTTAAGCACATTAGCCACGCGACCAAAAATACCTTTGGGGCGCTCGGTGCTGCATTAACGGGTTCGCGCTTTGTCAAAGCGCAGATGAGCGGCCCAACAAAAGCGTATTACCAACAGTTAACGCGCATTAGCCGAGCACTTGCCGTGAGTGCCGATTTCGCTATGTTGACGTTAGGTGGCGATCTTAAACGTAAAGAGATGATTTCCGCGCGTTTAGGTGATGGTTTGAGTTATCTGTACATGGCTTCAGCGACCTTGAAAAAGTATGAAGATGAAGGCCGCCAACAAACCGATTTAGATTACGTGCACTACGCGGTGCAATATTGTTTGTACCACGCGGCTAAATCTTTGCAAGAGGCGTACAGCAACTTCCCCAACAAAGTGGTTGGGCGCTTACTTAAAGTGTTGGTCTTCCCTTTGGGCAACCATTATGACAAACCTAGCGATGAGCTGTCGGTCAAACTGGCGGAAAGCTTAATGACTCCTGGAGCACATCGAGATCGTCTCACTCATCTTTGTTACATTGGGCCAGAGGACGACGATAGCGTTGGTTTGATGGAAAAAGCGTTTTTGGCGATGTACGGTATCAGTGCACTTGAGCGCAAGCTGTTCCGCGCAGCCAAAGAGGGTAAAATTGCGCGTAAAGGTGCCCTGACTGAGCGATTAGCTCAAGCCTTAAGCGAAAATGTGTTGACTCAAACTGAAGTAGACCAAATTTTGGCCGCAGACAAACTGCGTTATAAAGCGATTCAGGTTGATCACTTTAGCCATGACTTGAGCGAGGTGATGACCAATAAGCCGGGAAAGCCAAAGCTTAATCATGTCGCCTAGTCGCGAATATCGTCACTAAAAGTGTGACCATATATCAGGGCATCCTAGTCGGGTGCCCTGATTTTTTGAGCCACGAGAGATCCAACCACTTGCAATTTCTGCCTGTTTTTAAAGAAATAGGGTGAGATCTTCGAGCGAAACTTTTATCCTAGCGGAGATTTTTGAAGGAAGTTGAATATGATCATCAAACCTAAAATTCGTGGATTTATCTGTACGACAACGCACCCTGTGGGTTGTGAAGCTAATGTAAAAGAACAAATTGCTTACACCAAAGCACAAGGCCCTATCAAAAATGCACCGAAACGTGTACTTGTTGTAGGCTCATCCAGTGGCTACGGCCTTTCGTCTCGTATTACCGCCGCTTTTGGTGGAGGTGCTGCGACCATCGGTGTTTTCTTTGAAAAACCGGGCACGGACAAAAAACCAGGCACCGCCGGTTTTTATAACGCAGCCGCGTTTGACAAGCTTGCTCACGAGGCGGGTTTGTATGCTAAAAGCCTAAATGGTGATGCATTTTCTCACCAAGCAAAACAGAAAGCGATCGAGCTAATCAAACAAGACTTAGGTCAAATTGATATGGTGGTTTACTCGCTTGCTTCACCAGTGCGTAAGTTACCTGAAACTGGCGAACTGATTCGCTCATCATTAAAACCGATTGGCCAAACATACACCGCGACAGCGGTTGATACCAATAAAGACATCATCATTGAAGCCAGTGTTGAACCTGCAACTGAGCAGGAAATTGCAGACACGGTAACGGTTATGGGTGGTCAAGATTGGGAGCTGTGGATCCATGCACTTGCTGAAGCTGGCGTATTGGCTCAAGGGTGTAAAACCGTGGCTTATAGCTATATCGGTACTGAGCTAACTTGGCCAATCTATTGGGATGGTGCGCTAGGTAAAGCGAAGATGGATTTAGACCGCGCCGCATCGGCACTGAATGAACAGCTTTCTGTATTAGGCGGTACGGCTAATGTGGCCGTTCTTAAATCGGTTGTTACTCAAGCCAGTTCAGCTATTCCTGTTATGCCTCTTTACATCGCAATGGTGTTTAAGAAAATGCGTGAGCAAGGTGTACATGAAGGATGTATTGAACAGATCTATCGCATGTTTAGCCAACGTCTTTATAAAGAAGACGGTAGTGCGCCAGAAGTGGATGAGCAAAATCGTCTGCGTCTGGATGACTGGGAACTGCGTGAAGATATTCAAAAGCATTGCCGTGAGCTTTGGCCACAGATCACTACTGAAAACCTAAAAGAGCTGACGGATTACGTTGAATACAAAGAAGAATTCTTGAAGTTATTCGGTTTTGGTGTTGATGGTGTTGATTACGAAGCCGATGTCGATACTGAAGTGGCATTCGATGTAATTGATATCTAATCCATTGGTGTCACAGTGACACAATAAGATGTTCTAATCTCAAAGGTCTAGCCACAGTGCTAGGCCTTTGCCGTTATGGAGGGTAATACAGCATTATTCACCCTCAACAGCATTTTCTCGATCAATGGAACGGTTGCTGTTTCCCTGCAACAAAAAACACATCACAGTGGTGCTCGGCCGCTAATTGCTTGAGTAGGTGTTGGTTGATAGGCTCAATAGTATTTGACGCGATTATCGCACTGGCATTTCCGGAGCGGATAGCTTTAATCACAATCTCTAATTCCGATAACGTTTGAGAGGGTTTCATGTGGATCACTCTGTCGCAATGTATATTGAAAGAAGCAAACTGTTCATACTGTGGTCGAGGACATTCAGAGGTGAATAAGATCCACTGCTGTTGGTGCTGGGATAGCTTAGCAAGCTTTGACATCATGGCTTGTTCAATCGTATTGACTGAGCGATGGGCATTAGCCAAAGGGTACTGAGCTGATAGTTGAGAAGCGAAATTTACTTGAAGCATAATACTGTCCTTTCATACATGCTGTATGTGTATACAGTATTTGAGTTGTAGATACTGATCAAGTTTTTTTTGCTGAATTTATCAGCATAACCAAGCTTGAATTCGTTAGATTTTGTTTTAATTTATTGATTAATAACTATTTTTAGCAAGCAATCAAATTGTTCAAAGATAAAGCGCCGTTGTCTGTTTTGTGATCAATGCAAGTATCCTAGTAACAGTGTCTCGTCACTAATTAGATAAGTTATCATAGTCGCTGAAATGGGTGTGCTTTAAAAATAGGCAGTAAAAAAGCGCCGTGTTGGCGCTTTTTCATGTATAGCTATTGATGCCTAATGTGACAGTGACTGTCGATCTCGAAATGCTTGCTCTGCAATATTAAACTGCCTGACATCCATGCGCGCAAACTCATTGCAACTTTCACATGAGTGATGCGATTTCCCATCAATATATTCGTGTTTTATTAATAGCTTTGGTTGTTTACACCAATCGCAAATACCTTCAATCGTAAACATGTTTTCTCCCCACCTAGAAGATTTAGGTGTAATTTTCGCGGCGTATTATCCCATATAAAAGAGAATTAAGTTAACTATTTGT
Organism: Vibrio sp. V10_P2A27P122; assembly: GCF_963874335.1. Classification (NCBI taxonomy): domain Bacteria; kingdom Pseudomonadati; phylum Pseudomonadota; class Gammaproteobacteria; order Vibrionales; family Vibrionaceae; genus Vibrio; species Vibrio sp. V10_P2A27P122. The sequence goes on from NZ_CAWNHY010000065.1 coordinate 4,784, forward strand.
TACTTTAAGTGAGATAGAGATCGATTGCGTTGTCTATCTTTAGCGAGTGTTTTAATCGCGAGCGGTAATATTTCGCATTAAAAATAACATTTACTTAACGTGAGGCAGGATGATTTTTAACGCACCATTGAGTCGTTTCATTTCTTCTTGTGAGCCTTGAAGATCTGGGTGGTATATTTTGCACAGTTGCTTGTAGCGAAGCTTGATGCTTTTTTCATCGGGAAGTTCACTGGGTTTAAAGCCAAATAATGCGCAGGCTAATAGTAATTTTTGATCCTGAGATTGAGCCACATGATTGTTTTGCAGTCTTTTGATCTCTTTGAATAAGCTTTCAAGCTGCCTTTTTTGCTGTTTGATCATAAAGGCCTGCGATTCGATTTCTTGCTGGTGTTGACTATTTTTATCGTGTTGTTGGGTCTTACGTTTTCGGCTCCAGAAGCGGAAAAGATAGATAAGCATCAAAAGGAGTAACATCAGCAACAACAGAGATAAGTAATCCGTCATGATAGAGCTTGTCGAGTCGTGCTCAACGGGTGCAGTGCTGACCACCATGTCAGCTTCATCGCTGCTGTCAAAAGCGCTGTCTAATTGGCTGATGGAGGAGACTTGTTTTGCACGTTGTTGATTGAATTTTTCTTGCAATACACGGGCATAACCCTCTTCGGCTTGGCTACTCTTACTTGCCGCAATGCGATACCACATTTCTGACAATTCTAACGCTGAGGGTGGCGAAGGGAGTGTTTCGTAAGTTCTAGCGAGTTGTAATTGAGCATTCACATCGCCGCTAGTGGCTAAGTCTGTCAGCCAAAATAGAGCTTGAGGGATGTCTTTTGGGGTTCCTTGTCCCTTTAAATAGAGATTGGCTAGCCTAGATTTGGCTAAGGGGTGTCCATTCTGCGCCGCTTGTTGAAACCAATAAAACGCATTGTTTAGGTTAACAGCAACTTTGTCCCCTTGCTGATAAGCCAGCGCCAATTGATATTGTGCATTTGAGTTTTGTTGCTGAGCTTGGGCAGTTAGCTCAGCAACAGGAGAAGCCAGTACTAATGAGGAGAAAAACAGGCACAAACTAAGGACAACTCTCAAATTTTCACCATGTTTTGTGGGGCTAATTTCTGTTCAAATAGTAGCGCATTTCTATCGAATGCACAGAGCAGAATAGCGCATTAATGGTTATCTAAGACGTTTTGGAGCAGGTGCGCCATCAATCGGTCGGTTTACAGATACTTTACGGCCTTTTTTTAACCCAGTTTCGTAATCCGCGGTAATATTTTTCATAGCATCACGCAGCTGCTGCTTGAAGGTCTCACGGTCAATATTTTGAAACTCTTTATCAATGTAATTATTGATTTTGTTATTGGATTCATCATCGGCGGTGATCACTGGAAGCTTTTCTAATGCCCCTTCAATCCAACCCGAAACGAATGAATTGACGCGCCGTGTGACTTCCATGCTGGAAGTGCCACTGCCCGCGAAACTATTTCGAAATTGGCCTGTGTGCTCGTTCATTTCTCGGTAAATGATATCAAAAGCGAATGCGGCAAAAATAGCGCGATCGGCCTCACCAATAAACTCAACACGTTTGAGTCCTTTATGATTGAGTAGCACCGCTTCTACACCAAACTTAGTATTGATACCGCGGATCACTCGCAGTAGTGATGAGGTGATCGATGCGGGTAGTAAATGGGTTGATTGGGTTTTGCCCATCTTGATAAATTCGATGTCATCTTTATCAAGCCCATACTTCAGCATCAGGCTATGCGCCATCTTGATGGCATTGGCCGCTTCATTCACATTCGCGGAATTACCAAGTTCAAGACATTTAGCGATCTTCTTTAGAGCTTTCTGTTTATCCATTAATTCGCAAATACAATTCTACAACTTCAGAAAAGTCCGACATTTTAGCGGTTTTATGCGGGAAGTGAAAGCGAAGTGGAGAATCGCTGCCCAAAATCAGGCAGCGAGTCGAGAGGAGGTTGGTGGTTTAAATACCAAGTTCATCCAATAGGTCTGTAGTCAAATCATCATCACTGTTGTTTTGCTTGTCGTTTTTTGCTTTGGCAGACAGTTTTTGCTGAGTCGCTTCTAAAATTGAATCAGGGCTTTCATCTTCTTGAACTTCAAACTCTTCAAGTTGGATGAATTCGGTTTTATCCATTGCCAGTTCAAGATAGAAAATATTATTACTTTCTGTCGAGAAGGTAACTCGGCGTGCTTGTGGACGATCTAAATTAGTATCCACCGACAAAATTACCTGTTTGTTGAGTGACAGCATCTTCGGTTGGTTTTGGGTAATGTTGGTTTGCAGTTCTTTGCGGATTTTATTTGTGAAGTCGCCTACGAGTTGATTCATCAATTCGCCCAGTACATCGCCCACCTCGTCAGAAGTGTGCAGCACGGCCAGCTCTTCTTCTGGCATTCCCATGTTGCGCATATAACTGGTGTAAATTTCCAGCGCAGCCTTGGCCGTAAAGTTGATAACAACGAGCCCAGAGAAGCCACCATCAAACAAAACGAAACAGCCGAAATCTGGCTTTAGTGACGTTTTGTTGATTTTTTGTACCATCGCTGAGTAAGCAATGTTGGTCGCCGTTGCAGAACTGAGCACTCCTGACAC
>NZ_CAWNHY010000066.1:0-36382 GCF_963874335.1 Vibrio sp. V10_P2A27P122
GTATGAGGTTTGGTTCTGTCTCATCCTATCATGGATTTCTATCCCCGTATGGGCAGCGCCATCCTCAATACACAATAGTCATATCATTCGTATTAGTGCGGGTGAATGGCCGCCGTTTATTGGTCAACATCTTGAAAATAATGGTTTTGTTGCTGAGATCATCCGTAAAGCATTTAAGGATGCTGGCTACGAAGTTGAGTTTCATTTTTTCCCATGGGCGAGAGCATACGCCGAAGCCAAAGCTGGACGTTATGATGCAACTGCTATTTGGATGTTTAACCAAGAGCGGACGGTAGATTTTTATTATAGCGAAGCGGTGAGCGATGAACGCTTCGTGTTTTTTCACCATAAAGAAACCGACTTTCACTGGGAAAGCCTCTATGATCTTAAGGGGTTACATTTAGGAGGTGGCATTGCCTACAGCTATGGTGCCGAGTTAGATAGATTGTTAGAGACGCAGCAAATAAAAATGTCTCGAGTCAATGATCCAAAACAGAACTTCGAACGGCTGGCGAAAAAGCGGATTGATCTCATGCCAGAAGAAATTCATATCGGTTATTACACTCTGGATAAATACTTACCGCAATGGCGAGAAATGATTACGCACCATCCCAAACCTTTTCTCATCAATAATAACTATCTGTTGTTCCCTAAAATGGGTGAACGAAGTGAGCAACTGTTGACGCTATTTAATCATGGACTGAAAGAAAGTGATGTCTCCATGATGGAATGATTCGCTCTTTTTTGAATGGCCCTTCCTGACTTACCTTTCCGCAGTGAATTAAAAGGCGGTTAGATTAAGTTCAGAGACGCGAGCAGGAAGATGCCTAGTGTACAAGTAAACAGTGAAAATACGGTCGTCAATGCAATGATGTTGGCCGCTAAGGTTGCATTTCCTCCCATAGCTCTAGCCATAACATAACTGGCCGCAGCGGTAGGGGATGCACTCATCAAAAAGACTAGCCCGAGATCTAACCCGCGAAAGCCAAAAAGTAACGCACCCGATGTGATCAATATCGGGGCGAGAATCAGCTTATGGGCAGTGGCAAACCAAGCCGGTGCTTTGTCGCTTCTGAGTGAACCTATATTGAGTGAGCCGCCAGTACACAGTAGTGCTAATGGTAGTGTCATATTGGCAAAATATTGGCCAGCATCAGTAACCATTTTCGGGATTGGAAGGGATAAGGAATAGCATAAAACACCGAGCAGAATACCAATAATCAGTGGGTTTTTGGTGAGTGTTTTGGCAATTACTCCTGCGGCTTTGAGCCCTGAACTTTCCCCTTTTGGCGTGAGTGTTATCACCGCTTGAATATTATAAAGGATAGTGGTTGCGGCAACGTACATCGCCGCTAATGCTAGCCCAGGTTCGCCATAAGTATTTGCGACATAAGCCAAAGCGATAATAGCGGTATTCGCACGAAACCCGCCTTGGATGATCACGCCGTGATCCAGATGTTGTGGGAACGCTTTTTTGGTGAAAAAAGTCGTGAAAAGAAAAAATAGGAAATTAGCGAGTAGTCCATAGCCAATCAGTGCTGCACTGGAAGAAAAATCGTGCTGTGATTTGACGATGCTAAGAAATAGCATGGCTGGTAAGGTGACTTGGAATACGATGCGTGACGCGACATCGATGAAATTATCGTTGATAACCCTCGTTCGCTTTAGTACAACGCCCAGTACTAACATCAAACAGATAGGCCCTGTAATTGAGGCCGAAAACAAAAGTTGTTCGATAATCGTTGTCATATCAATCCATTGAAGTTGCTCATAGCGTTGCTATTCTTCCACAGTTCCTCATTTTGCAAAATCAAATTTGCAAAAAAGAACGGACGTGCTAAAAATAGCATGGTATGAATTGAGAGTCGGCATAATATGAGCAAAGGTAGAATTACAAGAGAAAATGTACTGAACAAAGCGTTCGAATTAGCCAGTGAAAACGGTTTGGAAAGTCTCACTATCGGTGAGTTGGCAAAACAGTGCGGTTTATCAAAAAGTGGTTTGTTTGCGCATTTTAATGCTAAAGAAAATTTGCAAATTGCAGTATTAGAGCATGCCCATTCTGTGTTTACTGAGCGTGTTATTACGCCGGCTCGCCTGATTGGCGACGAGAATATCGAAGCTAAATTGCGAGTGCTGTTAGAGCACTGGTTAGGTTGGAATCATTCATTCCAAGGCAGTTGTATGTTTTTAGATGCGTGGAAAGATGCCGCAACTTGTGATTGTGCAATTCAAAAAGTACTTAAAAAAACCATCGCGACTTGGATTCATTACTTGCAAATTCAAATTCAAAAAGGGGTTGATAGCGCACAGTTTCATCCGAAATTGGATGTAAAGCAGGCTGCTTATGAGTTGTATGGACTCTATTTAAGTGCTCATTTGTTCTACTCGATCTACGGCCAAATGGAAAGTTATCAGTATTTTTGGAAAGGCGTGGACGATTTAATGTCTCGATGGCGAAATATAGTGAAGCAGCAATGTTAGATAATTCTCGGTTAGCTAATTCTCGCTTTTCACAGCGAGAAGAACGAGCCTGCAACAGAGCAGATGCACTTTTATTTAACAAAATCAAATACTTAACAAAATAAAATTTTTTAATTAGAAATAGTACGAACGTTCTATTTTATCGAGAGAAAGGGCAACTCAGTGAGTGAAAAAATCTATTTCAGCACCTCAAACACATTCAGTGTGAAACGTACATTGGTCAATATGAGCACTCGTCTTCATCACACGCTCGCACCGTCACATGCCAAAAAAGTTGCACGAAATGTATTGTTGACTCCGACAAGAAGTAAGCCTCAAAACCTGCCGCCAATTGGCCTGAAAACTGGCCGTGTAATGTGCGTTGAAGGGGCTCTGACTACTTATCAACTCGGAAGTGGTCCCATTTGGTTATTGACTCATGGTTGGTCTGGCACGGCAAGTCAGTTTTATCCACTGATGGAGCATATTGCGGCACGTGGTTATACGGCATTAGCTTATGATCACCCAGCACATGGTCAAAGCGAGGGCGTGTATGGTCACATTCCTGCGTTTGTTGGAGGGTTGGAAGCGATACTCGATAGTATTGACAATGTTGCTGGTATCGTTGGACACAGTATGGGGACGGCCGCCGCATTAGAGTGCCGACATCATAAAATTGAGCATTGTCCAATGCTATTGGTCGCGCCCGTGCTGGATTATTTGGATAACTTATTCAGCAGTGTGGCAAGGTCTGGCTATTCGATGCGCTTATTTGAGGCCGTTGTTGAGGAAGTTGCCGATCAATATCGTTATCCCATTCAATCTATCGATCCTTACCATAAGCTTGCTCAGCGTCAATCTCGCAGCGTCATTGTTCACGATGAGAATGACAAGTTCACCAAATATTCTGTTTCAAAGCGAGCGGCAGAAGAAATCGAGAAAGTGTCACTTGTTACCACCCAAAACCAAGGACATGGACGTGTGATGAAAGGTGAACAAGTTAAGTCCGGATTTGATTTGTTGGCAGGAATACCATGCTAAGGTGTTCGTTTTAAGTTAATTTGAAGCCGTAATTGGATGGGCGTAATTTAACCAATAGTTTTCCATTTATTTCAAAGTGTTAAATTGTTAACCATAGTCTTGATAAGGTTAACAATTTCGCAATAATTATTATCTCCTTGTTTGAATATGTGTGATCATATTGTTGCCAGTAGGCCCTCATAAGGAAAAATAATAATGAATAGAAACGATAGTGTCCCTTTACCCTCCAACACCCGAGAATGGTTTTTTAACCGCAACAGCCTTATCATCCTAGCCGATATTGTCCTGTTTTTTGTCCTGTACAATGCCTTACCTGTTGATACTAATGTCGCTTTGGGCATTAGTATGCTGGCATTTATTGCTGTGCTGTGGTTAACGGAAGCTTTACACGTCACAGTCACGGCCATTCTTGTGCCTATCATGGCCATCGTTTTTGGTGTTTTTAACACCCAAACGGCGCTCAATAACTTTGCTAACTCGATTATCTTCCTATTTTTAGGTGGATTCGCATTGGCTGCAGCTATGCATCGGCAGGGTCTGGATAAAGTTATTGCCGATAAAGTTCTTATCATGGCGCGCGGGAAAATGAGCGTTGCGGTATTCATGTTGTTTGGTGTGACTGCCGCGCTTTCAATGTGGATCAGTAACACCGCCACCGCTGCGATGATGCTACCGCTTGTGCTTGGAGTGCTCAGCAAAGTGGATAAAGACCGTGGTCATTCGACCTATGTTTTTGTGCTGTTAGGTATTGCTTACAGCGCCAGCATTGGTGGTATTGCCACTATCGTAGGAAGCCCTCCTAACGCGATTGCCGCGGCTGAGGTTGGTCTTTCATTTACAGATTGGATGAAATTTGGTGCTCCAACGGCGGCGATTATGCTGCCCATTGCGATTACTATTTTATATTTCGCATTAAAACCGGATCTTAATGGAGAGTTCGAGCTTAATTATGAACCTGTTACTTGGGATAAAGGTAAAGTTGTCACGCTTGGTATTTTCGCATTAACGGTTTTTTGTTGGATATTTAGCAAACCAGTCAATGCCATGCTGGGTGGTTTTGCGAGCTTTGATACTCTGGTTGCGCTGGGTGCGATTGTTTTGGTCAATTTTGCCCGAGTGGTGCACTGGAAAGATGTAGAAAAAACGGCAGATTGGGGGGTATTACTGCTGTTTGGTGGCGGTATTTGCTTGAGCAACGTACTTAAGCAAACGGGAACCAGCGTTTTCCTAGCCAATGAACTAAGTGCCCTGATCTCTCATTTAGGTCTGTTCTTTATTGTATTCGTGATTGCTGTTTTCGTGGTGTTCCTAACGGAATTCGCGAGTAATACAGCCAGTGCAGCGCTGCTTATTCCGGTGTTTGCCAGTGTTGCTGAAGCCTTTGGTATCTCACCCGTGATTCTATCTGTATTGATTGCTATTGCGGCTTCTTGTGCATTTATGTTGCCCGTTGCGACGCCACCCAATGCGATAGTGTTTGCCTCTGGACACATTAAGCAAAGTGAGATGATGCGAGTGGGTATGATGCTAAATATTGCTTGTATTGGCTTGCTGACCATGATTGCGATGCTGTTCTGGTAAGCTAAGCACAAACTACTTCAATACTAATGAGCTCTCAATTCAGAGGGCTCATATTGAGATGTTATTACTGTTGGTTAACGAATTCTTTAAAGCGTGCTTTCGTTTTCTCATCAGCCTTGTTGTACCAAAAATGCAGCATTTCTTCGGCGGCGTTTTGTACATTTCCTGACTGAGCTAGTTCATTTTGCAGCATAGCAACATCCGTCATTCCAATAGCCGCAATACCCCCTGCGCGATTATAGTCATTTGCTTCACGGATATAGTCACGGCCTACTTGATACCCTTCTTTAAGAAGGCGATCTTGCTTTATCTCTAGTGTTTGGCCTGCTTGGTCAATCAGTGACCATTGCATTGTTTTAATCTCTTTCTCTGCTCGATGTGCATCACGGTATTCAGGCATGGCAAAATTCAGTTTTGCATCCTTTGCGGTGAATGTGGCAATGACTGCATCGCTTTCGATAATCACGCGATCATTCCCCTGCGTAAAATAAGGCGCGTATTTGAAGACGATTTGTTGTTCACCATCGGCCAGCTCAAGGCTTTTCGCTGAGGAAAATAGGCTGCCAGAAGTTTCGGGCTTCTGACCATTCACCGCTAATAAGTTAATGGTGTCTGGAATTTCAAGAGTGATATTAGCCAATACAGAGGCACTAAAGATCATGGTTAATGTACATAAAGCCGGTTTAATTAGGTTCATTATTTTATCCTTGCAAGCAATAGAGTAGAGGTTGCCGATAGTTGGTTGTAAAAGCAAGTTCTCAACAGCATAAGTGACTAATTTTCATTGAAATGTAACATCTTTAGTGCGAGGCATGCGTCATGCATTCGTCAATATTATCAGATCGTTAGTCACGTGATAATGTCATTCTCTTAATTTTAAATTATGCCATTTAGTCTTCTTCAAAGGCCTTAATTAGCGTAAAAAATTAAACTTACCTGCTTTGCTTTGTCAAAATTCTGAATTCCTGACTCAGAATTGCTTTTAAGATGTAACACGGTGAATCCCCATAACAAAATTTTAACGATGACTCGAAAAGCGTTTTTATTTTTTTGCTAAAAAAAATAAGTCTTGTAAATACTGAAATGGATGTTCTTCAATGCCTTATCAGAAGAGCAGCTTGCTTAAATGTAAGTGAAACATTCAGAAATGAGAGATATAGGTATGAATCGTATTACTTTGTGCGCCGCAAGTATTGCAATGGCTCTTTCGGGCACGGCAATGGCAGCACCAGCAACCCCTAGCGTCGATGTCTATGGGTCGAATAATCTACAGTTTTCTAAAGTTGAATTAGCCATGGAAAGCACGGCTGGTTATAACCAAATGGTCAAATATTATGATCAAGCGCCGATTGCCGTTAAGTTTAACCAATGGAGTGGTACAACAGGCAACACGTATAAAATCTATTTTGATGGCGCACAGGTCGCGACAGGCCCAATCACTGGCAGCCAAACCACCGCAAACTTCAGTTATGCACAAGGTGGTGTTTACCAAATGACAATCGAAGCTTGCGACGCGACAGGTTGCAGCAAAAGTGCACCTGTTGAGATAACAATTGCCGATACCGATGGCTCACATCTCAAACCTTTGGTGATGAATATTGATCCCAACAACAAGACTTACACGACCGATAAAGATACGGTGGTTGGAACCTACTTTGTTGAGTGGGGCATCTATGACCGAAAATATACGGTAGATAACATCCCGGCTGATAATCTGACGCATATTCTATACGGCTTCATTCCAATTTGTGGCCCTAACGAATCATTGAAATCCGTTGGTGGAAACAGCTACAACGCGTTGATGACCGCATGTAATGGGGTGAATGATTACGAAGTGGTGATCCATGACCCTTGGGCGGCCTATCAAAAGAGTTTCCCGCAAGCAGGTCACCAATACAGCTCTCCGATCAAGGGCAACTATGCCATGTTGATGGCGCTCAAACAGCGTAATCCAGACCTCAAGATCCTTCCTTCTATTGGTGGTTGGACACTCTCTGACCCATTTTTTGATTTTACCAACAAGGCCAATCGCGATACTTTTGTTGCTTCAGTGAAGAAATTCCTAACCACGTGGAAATTCTACGACGGCGTTGATATCGACTGGGAATATCCTGGAGGAGGTGGTCAAGCAGCGGATCGCGGTGACCCAGTCAATGATGGTCCTGCGTACATTGCGTTAATGCGTGAACTGCGTGCCATGCTTGATGAATTGCAATCGGAAACTGGTCGTACTTATGAGCTCACGTCAGCAATTGGTGTTGGTCATGACAAGATTGAAGATGTTAATTATGGCGAAGCCATTCAATATATGGATTACATCTTTGCCATGACTTATGACTTTTATGGCGGTTGGAATAACGTATTAGGCCACCAAACCGCGCTTTACTGCGGATCATTCATGCGCCCAGGTCAGTGTGATGGGAAAGGAGTAGATGAAAATGGCGAACCTTATAAAGGCCCAGCTTATACGGCGGATAACGGTATCCAGTTACTGCTGGCACAGGGTGTTCCTGCTAATAAGTTAGTCTTAGGTGCGGCTATGTATGGCCGTGGCTGGGAAGGGGTGATGCCGGCTTCATTAAGTGATCCAACCGACCCGATGACAGGGGTAGGTAACGGAAAATTGAAAGGCACTTCCGCGCAAGGCGTGTGGGAAGCGGGTGTGATTGACTATAAAGGCATCAAATCATTCATGTTAGGGGCTAATAATACCGGTATTAATGGCTTTGAATATGGATACGATGTACAAGCTGAAGCACCTTGGGTTTGGAATCGTACAACGGGCCAACTGGTTACTTTTGACGATAACCGTTCAATCAAAGCCAAGGGCGCCTATGCTCGAAACCTTGGTTTGGCCGGGTTGTTCTCTTGGGAGATTGACGCTGATAATGGTGACATCCTAAATGCGATGCATGAAAGCTTAGCAGGAGGAGGTACTACACCCCCCGCGAACCGCGTGCCCACTGCAAATGCAGGTGTTGATCAATCGGTGGTTGGTCCGGTGAGTGTTGTTCTTGATGGCGGTGCATCAAAAGATAGTGATGGCACTATTGTCAGTTACGTGTGGCAGCAAACGGCGGGCACAGCAGTGAGCTTAGTAAACGCTAATTCTGCACGAGCCAGTTTTGACGCGGCCGAAGTGGCACAAGTACAAACGCTGACGTTCAAGTTGACGGTCACAGATAACAAAGGCGCAACGGCTTCTGATGTTGTGACTGTAACGGTCAAACCTAAAGCAACTGAGCCTGTGAACACGCCACCAGTGGCGGTGATTACTGCGCCAAGCAATGCCAGTGCTGGTGAGGTTGTGGTGGTGGACGCTTCCGCTTCAAGTGACGTCGATCAAGACACCTTAACTTTCGTATGGGATGTACCTACAGGCCTAAATGCAACCATTCAAGGTGCGAGTGTTTCGTTTGTTGCTCCTGAGTATACACAAGACACCACGCTAAGCTTCACTGTAACTGTCAGTGATGGTAAAGCGGCGGCCTCTGCAAGTGCATCGGTTATCGTGGCGAAGAAAGATTCTGGTGGTGACACTTGCAGTAACTTGTGGGATAAATCAGCGGTTTATACTGGCGGTCAACAAGTTTCTTGGGCTGGTAAAGTATGGGAAGCCAAGTGGTGGACAACTGGCGAAAACCCATCGACTACTGGTGTGTGGGGAGTATGGAAAGAGATTGGCCCTGCGAGTTGCCCAACAAGCTGATTGCTTTAATAAACCAGTTACCTCAATAAGCTAACGGGTTTTAATAAACTTTTTATTGCAAACAATGACTTCAAGCCTCGTTCTAACACGAGGCTTTTTTGTGCGTTTTTCTATGTTTTTTCATTCATCACTTGCAATTCAATATTTTTGCTTTAGTGTTATATATGTGTATAACACCATATCGGTATAAAATTGTGACAGATTGGCAAGACAACCAACCCATATTCCGTCAGCTAGCCGACAAAATTACCGAGCAGATCCTACAAGGTATTTGGCTAGAAGATAGTGCGTTGCCTTCGGTAAGAACCGTTTCGGCAGATATGAAAATCAATCACTTAACTGTCATGAAAGGCTATCAACTGCTTGTTGACGAAGGCATTGTTGAAAAAAGACGAGGTCAAGGTATGTATGTCGCGAAAGGAGCGCTAGCGCAATTACAGGCGAAACAAAAGCAGCACTTTTTAGAGCAACAGATCCCAGAAATTGCACAAACACTCAAGCTATTGGCGATGCCGCTTGAGGATTTTATCAACCAACTACAACAGCATATTGAAGGTGACCAATGAATCCATTAGTCGAAGTCAACGGTGTATCTAAACAGTACGCAAAGCATGCCGAGTCGGAAGCTCTACAGAATGTGAGCTTTAAGCTCTACGCAGGACAGGTGCTCGGTTTGCTCGGACATAATGGTGCGGGCAAGTCGACCTTAATTAAGTCGTTGCTCGGTGCTCACCATTATCAAGGTGACATTTTGATCCAAGGCTTAAATCCGATTACGGAACATGCGCAAGTGATGGCGCATCTTTCCTACATTTCAGACGTCAATGTGTTGCCAGATTGGATGACGGTTAAACAAATTTTGCGTTATACGTCAGGCGTGCATCCCAGTTTCTCGTTAGACAAGGCCACGCAAGTCCTTGCACAAACCAACATTCGTTTATCAAGTAAAATTCGTACCTTATCAAAAGGGATGAAAGTACAACTGCATTTAGCCATTGTGATTGCCACCGATACCAAAGTGCTGATTTTGGATGAGCCAACTCTTGGTTTGGACCTAATCTACCGTGATACCTTCTATCGTCACTTACTCGAATGGTTCCATGATGGTGAGCGTGCCTTGATTATTGCTAGTCATGAAGTATCGGAAATTGAACATTTGCTAACGGATGTGCTGATCTTGAAGCAAGGTAAGGTCGTGCTGCAAGACTCAATGGAGGCGATTACACAAGGGTATTTTGTTCTAGAGGCCAGTAACGCACATCAAGACGTTATCCAAACCTATCGTCCTTTGGCATCTCAGCCAAGCTTGGGAACAACAAAGTGGTTGTTGACTTCAGAACACCGTCAAGCCGTTGAAGGGCTTGGTTCTATTTACAGTGTAAAACTTGCTGAACTATTTCTTGCCTTGCAGAAGGAGAACGCATAATGCACCCCAGTATTTATATGCTCGAAAAAGAGCTGATTGAAAACAAAAATGTTACGCGTATTCCTTTGTTTCTATTGGTATGCGGAACCCTATTGTTCATCAGTTTATTAATGAACAATACACTGCAACATAACTTGTTTTTTGAGATGGAATTTGGTGGCGACATCAGCGATGTCCATATCGAATTTGTGGATGATTTCAACACCTTTATCATCATGCTTGTTGGTTTTATTTCGCTAATGCTCAGTTCACTCTATTTCCCCAGAACATTCCGCAAGGAGCGTAAAGAGGGAAGCTCGATGTTCTGGCGCAGCATGCCAGTGACGAACAATATGACCCACATAGTGAAACTGGGGTTTGGCTTATTTGTAATTCCTGCGGTCTGTTCCGTGTTAGTCATTTGTGCGGACGTTCTGCTGTGGGGGCTTAACTTAGCGACAGAAAACCGTTTAGCCCTACTATTTGAACAACGTTCTCTAGGATATGCCGTTCAACACTGGTTGAATTACCTCAGTATCATGTGGGTGATTGCTGTGACGATGCTGCCATTAGCCTGCTTTACTTTAGTTATTTCACAGATATTTAATTCGCCGATCCTTGTGATGTTCGTGGGCGGTTTCGTGCTTAAATGGATCTCGATTGTTATGCTGAATTCTGACATTGTAGGGGAGTTTTACCACGCGATTTTCAACTTGCCGTTGCAGTTAATGACTTCTTCAAACATGTTCACGGCTTTTGAAGGTGCTGGTTGGGGTAATTTATTTGTGTATATCATGATTGGTATCGCCAGTTACTGGATTAGCCACAAGCTCTATAGTACTGATGAACTTTCATTGAAGTCACTGTTGACCCGATAAGTTTCTGGTTAATTGTGGTCAAAAAGAGAGCGTTTGTTCTCTTTTTTTTCGCCTATTTCCTGCGGTTACTATGGTGAGGCTAGAAAAGGTTAGACCAAAAAATTCACTCAAAATTAGAAGTTAGTTCCAAAGTGATGAGTAATCAACTCTCTGACTCACATGATATAAATGTGTTAAATGCACTATGCTATTTTGTAGTCCTTTGTGAGCAATGACAAAGACGTGGACCGCTTCAAGTTTTATTTCGAGGCTTGAAATTATAATGTCCAATTGATCGAGAATTCTATCGGTTTGAGTTAAATTACTATTACAAATAGGTCTACCTATGTTTAAAAAAATGTCGTTAAAAAACAAACTGGCGATTTCAGCCAGCGCTGCCATTATTCTTGGGGGATTACTCGTTGAAGCATTGTCGTATCGAGCTGCACTGGAGCGATTAGATATTGATGTTGAACAACGATTACAAAGTACCACCGCTTCTTATAATCAGTATGTGACGGACTGGTTACTGTCGAAAGAGCGTGCTTTAACCTCGCTGTCGCAAGATGCCGAGAAACAAGCCATCGTGACACATTTAAAACAAGTTCGAGATTCTGCAGCGTTTGACAACGTATTTCTTGCTTACCCCGACGGTTCGCAAAACAACGCTAATGGTGTCATCTTGCCGCCGGGGAACGATGATCCGCGCAAATGGGGCTGGTATACAAACGCTAAAGCAAACCCATCAAAAGTGTTTATGGATAACCCAACCGTTGCTGCGGCAACGGGCGCTAATGTGGTTTCATTAGGTAAGGCACTGAATTTAAATGGCCAACAAGTCGTTTTAGGCGCCGACGTAGAAATTACTGACATCCTCAACAGCATGAAGCAAGTTATTTTGCCGGGTGAGGGATATATGTTTATTGCTAACGATAAAGGCAATATTTTTACCCATAGTGATACTAAGCTGCTCAATAAAAGTGTTTCTGATCTGGGTTTAAATTTCGCTGATATCCGCCAAGCGATTGCGAAAAGCAGCGATTTATTGGTGGATATTCGAGGTGAGGAGTATGTTCTCTACGCCCGAAGCATCAACGGAACGAATCTCAGTACTGTTGTGGTCATCAATCACGATTCGCTCATCGCACCTTTATCTGAAGCTACTTTCAGCCAGCTCATTGTTACTGCCGTTGTCGTCATACTCTGTACTCTGCTGTTCAACTTATTGTGTAATATTTTGTTCCGTCCTTTGAATAATGTTTCTCAAGCGTTGGCACAAATTGCAAACGGTAGTGGTGACTTAACCCAACGTATTGAAGTAGAGAACAGCGATGAAGTAGGTGAATTGGCCAGAAACTTCAATACCTTTGTGGAAAGTTTACAACAACTTATTGGCCATATTCGTCACCAGTCTCATCAATTGGAAGCGCAATCAGAACATGGCGCGCATCGCGCTAATCAATCGGCATCAGAGCTTAGTCACCAGCAGCAAGAAATTGTGATGGTCGCTACTGCAGTTACTGAAATGGCGTCGGCAACGCAAGAGATAGCCTATCACGCAGAGCAAACGGCAAAAGCGGCGCAAGACTCGGCAACCAGCACCAACAATGGACATGCCTTGGTGATTCATACCAAAGGCTCGATCAATAACTTGGCAAAATCAGTGAGTGAGGCCAGTGGCGTGATTGCCGCACTAAACCAACACGCGCAAGAGATTTCGACTGTACTGGCAACCATTCAAGGCATTGCAGAGCAAACCAACTTACTTGCGCTGAATGCGGCTATTGAAGCTGCGCGAGCGGGTGAGCAAGGCCGAGGTTTCGCCGTGGTAGCAGACGAAGTCCGTGTGCTTTCTCAGCGCACCCATACTTCTACCGAAGAGATAAAATCAACCATTGATACCCTGCAAGAAACGACCAAACGTGCGGTATCGTTGATGCAAAGCAGCTCAACGCTCGCTGAGAACTCAGTGGAAGATGCCGATAAAGCATCCGGTGCGCTTGAAGAAATTAAAGCAGCGGTTGCCTTGATCAGTGATATGGCGACGCAAATTGCGACGGCAGCCGAAGAGCAAACGCATGTGACTAGTGAAATTACACAAAATGTTACTTCTATCAAGGATGTGACGGAGCAACTGGTCATTGGTGCAGAAGATAGCTTGAGCCAATCCAATGAACTGAAGCAGCAAGCGGAAGAGCTGAGTGCAAAAGTGGCGACATTTAAATTAGCGTAACGGTTGTTTCTTTCTTATTCAAAAGGCTCTGCGGAGCCTTTTTTTGATCAGATTGTTATGTTTTCTCACTTGGTGAGAAAGCAAGTCTGTTATTAATCTTAAATTCTCGATATATAAGAATCATAGTTGAGGCGTGGAATAAATGAGGCTAAAAAGAAAACATGAACGAAACGAAATTATCGGCCAGCCAAGTTAATGAAAAGTCACTGCAATTATTGATGCAAGTGGCGGTAAATGAAGAGCCAGTATCAGCGAAAACCTTGAGCGAACAATTGCAAGTTCCGCTGAGTAGTTTGTACCGACATCTGAAGATTTTGAAAGAGTGGAACTTGATCGAAGAGAGCCCACACGACAAAACGTTGATCATCGGTTCGGCGGCTCTACTTTTAATGCGCAGTTATGAAACGAGTCAACACAATTTAGATGCAGTCGATGCAGTGTTAAGTCGATTACAGAAACAGACAGGCGAAATGGCGGCATACATGGTTCCGGTGGGATACCGAGCCTTGTGCGTTAGCCAAAAAGAAAGTATGCAGGCACTTCGATGCAGCTTCGTCCAGGGTCAAAGTCAACCCCTGCTTCGAGGTGCCTCATCTAAAGTGATGTTGGCGTATTTACCCGCTCCGCGCTGTGAAAAAATTCTTCGTTATTTTGGTGAAGACCACCAAATAGAAAAATGGCAGACAGAGTTGGAAAAAATACGTCGTAATGGGTACGCCGTGAGCACGTCAGAAATTGATCCTGGCGTTTCCGGAATTAGTGCCCCCGTAATGAAAGGGAGTAAGTTGATCGGCGCAATTTCAGTGATGGCTCCAGCCCATCGTGTTGAAACCAACAAGCAGCGGATCATTTTACATGTATTACAGGCAGCAAGAGCGTTGCCACCAGAAAGGTAATTCATAATGCTAAGTTTATTCAAACGCTACCGTATGAGTCGTACACAGAGCCAACCCGCTTATCCATTCACGTTCATGACACTCTGTGAACAGATAAAGCCAATGTCTCAAGTAGAGTTTGAATTTGCTCAGCAGAGCCTTGAATTTGCATCAGATTGGCTCTATCAGCGTCAATCCACGCCTTGTTACTCTGATGCGGGACATATAGTCGTCAAAGATAAAAATGCCACCCGTTTTCAAGACACCTTGAGTCATCAATTAGCACTGAGCTCAGTGCCCGTCGTACTAGCGAATTGTCACGAAATGCTGCTCAATGCATTACCAGTGATGGCTTTTGAGAATGACGAAGTTGGTATTGTGAGTATCGGACATCATTTTGAGCTGAAACAAACGCTGGACCTACAAGTTGGCTCTGCATTTCATTTTGCACTCTCTCGCTATAACAATACGCGCCTATTTTGTATTGGAATTGATGAAATGCATCAATCCAACCAAGTGTGGGAGTATGCAGAAGATTTAGGCTGTGATTGGTTAACACTGAATGAGTGCAGTTTTCGTCATCGTAACCAGTTGAAAAGTCAATTAGGTCACTACATCGAGCATTGTGATCAACTGATCGTGACGATTGATTTAGCCTCTTTAGTTCCGGGAGTGGGGGTTGATGAGAACAACGCGTTAGATAACCAAATGGTATTAAGAACGTTAAGGCAATGTGCGCTTTCGGGCAAGGTAAAGCTTATCCAACTGGTGGGGGCGAAGGATAAATTGATTTATTCTAAGCAGACCAAAGAAATTTTAGATGAGCTATGTGCTTTATCGCCAGATGTAATCCACGCTGCGTAGTGACATATTGATTATCATATATACCAAACAAAAACCCCCAGCTGTCTGGGGTTTTTGTTTTATGGAACTCAACCATTTGAAGTATGCTAAGTGTGTTGTTCGGTTTTTAGTATTAGGTTAATGAGCACTAAACTTGCTGAGTGATAATGAAGTGGCTTGTGCTTTCTGGAAGAGCTCTTTACTACAATCGCTCATCACTTTGCTGTCATTAAGTAGTTCGAGTGAATGTTGATTAAGATTGCTCAGTTGCGTTAGCAAATCTTCAACATGTGACAGTTGCTCATCAGATGAATTGACCGCTAAGTGGTTGGCGTTATTCGCTTGATTAACATCCTTGATCGCTTGGCTGACTAACTCGTTACTACTTTCAATAGCTTCAACGCAACTCATTGATGCATTGACACTTTCACCCATGTAGCCGATCAAGTCTTTCGAAAAGTTACTAAGCACGGTAAGGATCTCTTCCACTTGGTTGGTTGAAGAGGATGTTTTTTCCGCTAGGTTACGCACTTCGTCTGCCACGACGGCGAACCCGCGACCATTCTCACCCGCGCGAGCCGCTTCAATGGCCGCATTGAGCGCAAGCAGGTTTGTTTGATCAGCGATCGTACGGATGATCTGTAAGATATCGGTGACTTTTTCAACCTGGGCATTTAGGCTCTCAGCGGTTTTTGCTGTTACTTGTGACTTTTCTGCTAGGTTTTTATTTTCACTTAATGCATGTTTAAGTTGTTGTTGACTTTCTTGCCCAGAAATAACGGCTTGTTGTAAAGACAGCGACGCAGTATTGATATTCTCAGTGACTGACGCAATGCTTTGCCGAGCACCTTCACCAATTTGTACTGATTGCGCAATTTCCCGCTGCTGACCATTGATATTGTGTTCTAGCTGCTTCACTTGTCGTTCAACAGCTTTCGTAACATCAGTGACATTGCAGATGTTTTGTTCAATAGGGTGGAAGGTATGTTCCACTTTTTCAATGAACATATTGATTGCTGTGGCAAGGTCACCTAACTCGTTATCTTTGTTAAATGGAATTCGTTGCTTGAGGTCGCACCGACCAGACGCCAATGATTCACATAAGTTTTTCAGCTGATTTAAAGGATGCAGTAGAGCGCTCCTCAAAATAAAAAACAAGCCAATAAAAGTAATCAACACGAAGGTTATGCCAATTGAAATGGCCCATAGCCCCAGTTCCTTGGAAATGGCATTGACCTTGTCAAATTGCCACTGAGTGACTAAGTAACCCACCAATTTTGCTTCCTTGCCCGACGTTAATGGGTTGATGATGATCACGTGTTGTGTGCTTTGTTCAATAATGATGGCGTTGGTTGATGCTTGGGTCAGTGCATTTTTTATATTGACTCCGCTAGGAGATACGGACTTCTCATTTAATTGATAGAATAAAGATCCATCTGCAAGGAAAACCGCTATATGTTTGAGTTCTTTATTGCTGCTATCGACAGCGACTTTAACCCGCTCTTCTAAGCTCTCTACTTTGTTAAAGCGCACCGAAGTGGCGACGTTTTCAGCTAGAGAAGCCGCCATTTGTTGATAAGTTTGAGCGCTCAGCGAGTACATCACTGTGGCACTTTTCGACCATAGAGCATAGGAAATAGCAATCAGCGATACAACGCTAAGTAGCGACGCACTTGCCACTACCAACCGACTAATACTAAGTCTCATATAGAGTAATCCTGATCAATGAGTTAAAGAGCTTCTACGTTAACGCCGATGGTGATGGCACCAATCACTTTCCCTGAGCTAGGGTCAACCACGCTGTGGCTTATCTGTGACTGAAACATTTGGGTCGACTCATCTTCTTCTATCTCACCAATTAGATATGCGCTTGGACCTTTAAGGTAGGTGTCTTGCCACTTTTCCTCATCTCCTTGCCAGTAGTCAGAAGTAATCTCGCTTTGGGCGACATTCAGCCCTTTGTTATCCATAGCAAAGATCTCCGTAATTAGGCCGTTGCTAGCTTGTTGAATCGATTTAAGTTCAGAAGATGCGGGGGAAGAGAGCAGTTTGTTGATCAGTGGAGCATCGGTTTGGCCCACTTGGCTACGCCAATCCTTGTCGAGTTGATCAATTTGCATTTGAGTTAGGTTAGCGTGTTGAGCGTTTTGAGCATTAATGGCTTGGATTAAAACGGGATTAGCAATGATTTCAGCCACTTCGGTATCAATGAAGTTTTTTAGCGCCCCTTCAAACTCATTAGCAAAGGAGGAAAAGGAGAAACAAGCGATCAGGCAAATAAAATATTTCATAACAGACTCCAGTCGAGTTAGGTATTTTGCGTTGTGTATAAGGTATGTAGTGATCTTAGATGTTCATATTCATCCATATGCACTTTGAGCCTAGTTTAAGAATAGAAAACTGTAAAAAAATAGGTGTGATTTGAGCGCATGATCAAATGAATATTCATCTCTTGCCAAACAAAACAAAAAACTATCCGTTTTGACAATTGACAAGCTTGATGGCGGTGCCGGTTGTATTGTTTTCTCGACGAGGTCGGTTAGAAAATATCGATTTGGAGTGATACTTGTGGTGACCCAGCTGTGCTGAATGGCTTATTTAGCTAACGCATAGATTTTATTTTTTAACTCACTGTCACCGTTAAGCAATGTAAATTTAACTTATTTGTCACGATAGACCGCTAAGCTGCTTGCAAAATCCAATAACAAGACAAGTAAAGTCAAGGAGCAAACATGTGGAAGCGTGAAGAGCAAGAGTCTCAATTTAGTGAAATGATCGAAGCGAGACTCTCTCGCCGCCGTTTTATGGCGGGTAGTGCGGCAGTCAGTGCAGGCGCGTTTTTATCTTTAAATCCAGTTGCTAAGGCTGTGGCGGCAAAGTCGAGCTCTTCACTGCTCAATTTTGAAGCCATTCCTGTCTCAACGGCAGATGCCATCGTTGTTCCTAAAGGGTATAAAGCGACCCCGTTGATTTCATGGGGTGACCCCATTTCTGTTGATGCTCCTGAGTTTGACCAAAGTGGTAAACAAGATTCACGAGCACAAGAGCTTCAATTTGGTGATAACACTGATGGCATGAGCTTCTTCCCAATTTCGGATGATCGCGGTGTACTTGCGATTAATAATGAATACACCAACTACGAATACTTGTTTGATCACAAAGGTAAATCGATGACAGCAGATGATGTGCGTAAAGCGCAAGCTGCGGTCGGCGTTACTGTCGTTGAAGTGATGAACAAAAATGGCCAGTGGACGGTTGACCGCGCAGGGAAGCGTAACCGTCGTATCACGGCAAACACACCAATGTTGCTCACAGGGCCAGCTGCAGGCCATACGCTAATGAAAACCGCCACTGATCCTAAGGGCTTAAATCCACTGGGAACTTTTAACAATTGTGCGAATGGTCAAACGCCGTGGGGGACATACTTAACGTGTGAGGAGAACTTTGATGATTTCTTTGGTAGTAACCAAGATGGCGTGAAGTTAACGGCTGATCATAAGCGTTATGGTATTGAAGCCAAACCCAGTGATTATCAGTGGCACCAACATGATGAGCGTTTTGACGTTGCGAAAAACCCCAATGAGCCAAACCGCTTTGGTTGGGTGGTGGAAATTGATCCGAACGATCCAACATCGACGCCACTTAAACGCACGGCGTTAGGCCGTTTCAAACATGAAAATGCGGCGCTTACTCTCAACAAAGATGGCCATGCTGTGGTCTATCTGGGGGATGATGAACGCGGTGAACATCTATACAAATTCGTTTCAAAAAATCGCTACCAAGCTGGTAACGATGCGGCGAATCGCAATTTATTAGAAGAAGGAACCCTCTTTGTCGCTAAGTTTGATATGAATGAGAAAGAACTGAAAGGCTCGGGAAAATGGCTTGAACTGACCTTTGGTAAAAATGGTTTAACGCCAGAAAATGGCTTTAAGGACCAAGCAGAAGTGATGATTTTTGCTCGCCGCGCAGCGACTCAAGTGGGTGCTACGACAATGGATCGTCCTGAATGGGTTGCGATTCACCCTGATAATAAGCACGTGTTCTGTACACTGACCAACAATAAAAACCGAGGTAAAGAGGGGCAACCTGTTGGTGGTCCTAACCCTCGCGCTAAGAATAACTATGGCCAGATTCTGCGCTGGATGCCAGCCAATGAGGATCACACTAGCACTGTGTTTGCATGGGATCTGTACTTGATTGCGGGCAACCCAACGGTACATAAAGGCGATCTCTATGCGGGCAGCGACAATATCTCAGCAGACAACATGTTCAACAGCCCAGATGGTATCGGCTTTGACAAAGCGGGTCGCTTGTGGATTCAAACCGATGGCAACTATTCCAACAAAGGGGATTTTGCCGGGCAAGGCAACAACCAAATGTTGTGCGGGGATCCAATTACTGGTGAAGTAAAACGTTTCCTAACTGGGCCGATTGCTTGTGAAATAACAGGGTTAACTTTTTCACCGGATCAAAAAACCATGTTTGTTGGCGTTCAACACCCTGGGGAAGATGAAGCGCCATCGCATTTCCCATACGGTGGAACCACCAAGCCGCGTTCGACCATTATGATGATCACTCGTGAAGACGGCGGGGTGATTGGCGCATAAGCCCTGATCATTTCCTCTGAAGGGAGCTGCGGCTCCCTTTTTAACATTCTTGCTGTCGGTCAACGCTGTTGCCATCATCCATTCACGGTCTTGGAGTCTCCTATCTTGCACGAAAGAAGACGTTGTTTCGGTTAGGCAGGACATGGTCTGGTTTGCCTTTCCTACACGTTATGTATGAATTCTTTGTGTCAGGAAAATAAGTAAAAAGGGTGAGATCGGGGCGATTATTTTCCCTCAAATTGACAATTGCTTGATACGTTCTTTGCGTGTCGTCCGTTATTATGCTGATCTTCAATAATCCAGCGGTGTCTATTGAGCGTGAAAAAGCAAATCCAAATGAAAAAATCGGGCTTAGTACTCTTAGCCTTGTTCTCGTTGCTGTTAGTTCCCATCTCATTGGTTGGGTCTTCGATTGATTTGACCACGCCAGTGAGCGAGGGCGTCGGTGCATTTTTTACCTATTTAACCGATTCGGCTGGTTGGCAAGGTTTTGGCTTTACCTTTGCTTTGTTGGCTTTTTTGGCAACACGGACAGCGACTTCCCGCATTGAACTGCTTAACCGCATTATTCAAATTGGCTTGTTATTGGTGATTGGTATGGCTGCCAAAACGGGTTTAAAACATCTGACAGAGAGCCCTCGTCCATACACCGAATTAATGACGTATGAGTTACTTATCCCAAACCCTGCGCATTTTTATAAATTGAGTGAATTACAAAAAGAAAGTGTGATGACCGACATCGCAACCCAAGTCAGTGACTGGCGTTTACGTCATTGGCAGGGTGAAAAGGACTATTCATTTCCTTCTGGCCATACGATCTTCGCTGCTATTTGTCTGGCTTTCTTTGGTGGTCTGTTTATTGAACAAAAGCGCTATATTTTTGCGGCGGGTCTACTGCTTTGGGCCTGTGGGGTCTCCTTTAGCCGCTTATGGTTAGGGATGCATCGTCCGGTTGATTTATACGGCTCCTTGCTGTTTGTCAGCATGATTTACCTTGTGATACCCAAAGTGTATCCCTTAGATCATCCTAAATTAAAACCGTTATTAACGCGCCTTCATCTCTGTTAACGGGTCACGAGTCATCATAAAAAAGCCAGCACATTTAAACGTGCTGGCTTTTTTGTAATCACATTCAATCACATAAGTAACGGCAATCAGGCAAAGAAGGAGGAAGCCACACCAATCAAACCACCGAATACTCCACCCCAAACAACCAACCAGCCAAGGTGCTGTTTAATCATTTTCTGTACCATCTCTTTCACCAATTTAGGCGTGAGTTCATTGAGACGTTGATCGATGATGTTTTCGATGTTAGCGGTGATCTCTTCAATCATCTCAGGAGCTTCTAACTGCTCTTTGAGCGCTTGTTTAACGCTATCGCTTTGGCTGATATCAATCATAGATTGCTGCATTTTTTCGACAAACGGTTGCTTGAGTGGTTGTAGCGCGTCGGTTCCACCAAACATCGCCAGCATGCCGCCAAATGGAGAGTTTGCAATCACTTCGACCAAAGAATCAAAGGTTGGGTTGAAGTCAACTTTGGCAATCACAGGCTCAAGATCCAACGTTTTACTGCCCGTCATCTCTTTACTGAGGAAGCGGTCAATATTGGACTGAGTGAAAAATTGCTCCATCATCAGGCTCTTGATTGCGGTTTTGAACTCTTCAAAGCGAGCAGGTATCACACCCGAGCCATAGAGTCCTGGCACTTTTTCAAACAGCATGTGAATCGCAAGCCAGTTGGTGATTGCGCCAGAGAAGGCAAATAAGCCCGCATACAGCGCAATAGTGTTATCCAGTTGATAGCCCGCAGCAAGGAGCGCTAGCGCAATGATATTAGTGAGTAAGCTCTTGTTCATAATCCAAATCTAGTTAAATAAAGGGAATGGGCGAATTCTAAGGAAAAAGAGTGCATTGTGGAAGCATCAACGGAGCGCAAACTCCGTTGATAAACCATTAAGCAATCTCAACGTCGTCGCAACCGATAAAGCCACCCGTTTGGTGCGCCCATAGGTGTGCATAAATGCCGTTTTGAGCGATCAACTCTTGGTGTGTGCCTTGCTCAACGACGTTACCTTTATCGAGTACAATCAACCTGTCCATTGCGGCAATGGTTGATAAACGGTGAGCAATGGCAATCACGGTTTTGCCTTGCATCAGCTCATTTAAGCTCTCTTGAATTGCCGCTTCCACTTCGGAGTCGAGTGCGGATGTGGCTTCGTCGAGTACCAACAGTGGCGCATCCTTTAACAGCACGCGGGAAATAGCAATTCGCTGGCGCTGGCCACCAGACAGTTTTACGCCGCGCTCGCCCACTTGCGCATCATAACCTAGGTTACCAAATGGGTCGGTGAGTGTTTCGATAAACTCATGCGCGTGTGCCTGTCGGGTGGCTTGCAGCAGTTGTTCTTCACTTGCATCAGGGTTGCCATACAAAATGTTATCGCGGATCGAGCGATGCAGCAGTGAAGTATCTTGCGTCACCATACCAATTTTGCTGCGCAATGAATCTTGGGTGACGTCATTGATCGCTTGCCCATCGATACGAATTTGCCCACCTTCAACATCATGAAAACGAAGCAGTAAATTGACTAAAGTCGATTTTCCAGCGCCAGAACGCCCTACTAAACCCACTTTTTCACCCGGTTTAATGGTCAGGTTTAAATGGTTAATAACGCCTTTATTCTCGCCATAGTGGAAACTCACGTCATCAAATTCGATGCCACCTTGTGCAACCTGCAACGGTTTTGCGTTGGGTTTATCTTCAATGGTGATCGGTTTCGAGAGGGTTTTCATGCCATCCACGACTGTGCCCATGTTTTCAAAGAGTGCGCCAACTTCCCACATGATCCATTTCGACATGCCATTAATGCGCAATGAAAGGCTGATCGCAATCGCGATTGCACCAATACTGATGGCACTCTGCATCCATAGATAAATCGAAGTCGCCGCAATCACGAACACCAAAATATAGTTGGCGAGTTCAACGCACAGGTTAAAACCAGTCACTAAACGCATTTGGCGGTGAACCGTGTCTAAAAAGCTCTCCATGCCTTGTTCGGCATAGTCGGTTTCTCGGCGGGTGTGTGAGAACAATTTGACCGTGGCAATATTGGTGTAGCTATCGACAATGCGCCCCGTCATGGTTGAGCGAGCATCGGCTTGTTCTGATGCTACTTTTTTAAGCTGTGGTACAAAGTGAAGTTGAATGCAAATGTAGGCCGCGAGCCAGACGAGCATCGGCACCATTAAACGCCAGTCTGCTTGCGCCAACATCACCACAATCGCAGTGAAATAGACTGACACATAGACAAACACATCCAAGGTCTTCATCACGGTTTCGCGGATGGATAACGCCGTTTGCATTACTTTAGTGGCAATTCTTCCCGCAAAGTCATCTTGGTAAAAAGAGAGGCTTTGTTTGAGCAGATAACGGTGCGCCAACCAACGGATCGACATGGGATAATTGCCGAGCATAGTTTGGTGGATCAACAGTGAATAGATGCCAATCAAAAGTGGCATGATCACGAGTACTAAAATAGATAAACCGATCAAGGTGTCTCGGTTCTCAGTTAGGAAAGTCTCTGGGTTACTGGATGAGAGCCAATCCACCAGTTGGCCCATAAAACCGAACAGTGATACTTCAACAACGGCAATTAACGTGCTGATTAACGCCATTAAAATGAGTGGTTTTTCAAAGCCGCGCGTGTAGTAACGACAAAAGGCCCATAAGGTCGCAGGAGGCTGTTTGGGTTCCTCTTTGGGAAAGGCTTGGGTAAAGCTTTCAAATTTTTTATACATCGAAAATCCTTATGCCAATTCTCGCTAAAGTATGAGAGACCAAAAGCCTAGAACGCGAGAATCTAACGTTGAACTCCTATAAGGGGAGCAAATGATGGAGTAAGCCGAACAGAAGTATAACGAAATCACAACATAAGTGGCGGATTACTTTTCGCGCTTGGCTCTAGAAAACGGCGCCTGATTAATACGGTGGTTAATGCAGCAAGCATTGGCTCGAATGGTCAGTAACGTCCATCGGGTGAAAAAATGAAGCGAGTTAAATATCGTTATCGACGATAAGAGAACCATAAACGAGTTGCGTTACTTTTAAGTGAGTTTTTATTGTGAATATTTTTTGAATAAGGGTGAATATTTTTAGATGTGATGATGATTTTGCCGTAATTTTTAATGTGAAAAATAGTTTTCTCAGTAATTAATAGGAGTTATTCGATGAAATAACCCAAAATTCAGTCAATGTTGTTTTAACATTATGCTTACAATTGGCCTAAAGTGAGTAGAAGGGAAAGTTTCTATGATGTTGCAGGAACAAGTGATCACACAGCTAGCCGTGAATACGGTGCAAAATGCCAATTGTGTCGTAATGGTGCCGCCAAAAGAGTTCAAATTTAACGCTCAAACGGCACAAGATAATGAATTTCAACACCAAGTTGCATTGAGTACCGAACAAGTTCGCATCCAAGCCATGGCCGAATATCAAAGCATGGTTGAGACACTGCGTCTCGAAGGCGTACAAGTAGTGGAGTTTGATTACCCATTATCTGAAGTGGAAACGCCAGATGCCGTCTTTCCCAATAACTGGTTTAGCACTACGCCAGAGGGAACCTTGTTTACCTTTCCGATGGCTTGTAAAAATCGACAGCAAGAAGTGCGCCCACAAGCGTTGGTTGAAGCCCTTACGTTGTCAGGCCGCAAGATATTGGCGCAAGATTCGTTGCTCGCGTATCAAGACCAGCAGGCTTATCTTGAAAGCACCGGTGTGATGGTGATGGATCACCTTAATCGAACCATCTATTCGGCGTTGTCACAGCGCTGCGACCGTGAAGTGCTAGAGGAGTACGCCAAACGTATCGGTTATGATCGTGTGGTCTCTTTTCAAACGGCGTTGCCTTCAGGTCAACCGGTTTATCACACCAATGTGATGATGGCGGTTGGTGAAGCATTCTGCGTGATTTGCGATGAAGTGATCCCGGAGTTTGAACGTCGTTTTGTGGTTAAATCACTGGCTAAAGATAAACAGATCATCTCAATTTCACTTGAGCAGATGAACTGTTTCTGCGGCAACATTTTACAATTAGAAACGGCGGCAGGAGATAAAGTGATCGCTATGTCGCAATCGGCGTTTGATGCCTTTTCGCTGGCGCAGCGTGCGCAGCTGGCCAGTCACGGTAAGTTACTGCCGTGTAATGTGAAGACCATTGAGGATATTGGCGGTGGTTCGGTGAGATGTATGTTAGGGGAAGTGTTTTTGCCTTCTATTGGCTAAGATTGATGTACTCAACGCCATTTTTGCCATTTTTCTTCACCTGATACATTGCTTGGTCGGCCAATTCATATAAGGTTTCAAAAGTATGCGTTGAGGTTGTGAATTGGCAAACACCAATACTAAAGCCAATTTGCACTTCTCCATGGCTTAATTTTAGTGGTGAATAGGCTTTGGTGAGCAAACTGTCGATAAACTGCTTTAACGTTTCTGTGCTTTGATTGATGCACAATAGGACAAACTCATCGCCGCCCAAACGAGCAATCGATGATGGTTGAGGCGCATTTTCTTGAAGCCATTGAGAAACTTGGAGCAGCACGAAATCCCCAGCTTGGTGCCCAAGATGATCATTGACGGTTTTAAAGTCATCCAAATCGATAAAAATCAGTGCCGCAGAGTGTTCGACAAGATCATTCATCTCGTCAAACTTAGTTTCTAACGCCTTTCGATTTAATAGGTTGGTCAATGGATCTTGCGCGGCGAGTTTGGAGAGTTCTAATTCATAATGTTTTTCATTGGTAATATCCGTGTGGGTGCCCATCATGCGCAGCGGCTTTCCATTCTCATCATATTCAACGATTCGGCCGCGATCCGACACCCAGCTTTGACCTCCATCTTTGCGGATCATCCGGTGTATGACCTGATAGGTGTCAGCCTTGCCATTCAAATGGTCCTCAAAAGCGCCCACGGCTAAGTCATAATCATCGGGGTGGAGCTTGCTTTTCCAAATGTCGACGGTGGCGTCTAGCTCGTGTGATTGATAGCCAAGCATATCACCCCATTCTCTATTGAATATTTTAAGGGTTCCGCTAGGAATGTGTTGTTCCCAAAGACAAAGACCAGTGCCTTCTAGCGTTGCATTCAGCTTTTCTTCAAGAGAGCTGTTTTCTTTTTTGAGATGCTCAACTTGCTCTTCAAGCTGCTTGATTCGTTTTAAGTACTCTTCCATAAACCGTGATGAACCGAGTCTACATTTATGTCGAGTGTGCCACAGTTTGCCGATGGATTCACAAGGTTGTTGATATCTTGTTCAATATACATCTCATTTTTTCCCGTGGGTCACAAAGCTTATTTGGTTTGAATAAATTTGCTGTAGGTACTGACTCGGCCGTTGATGTACTCAATACCGCAGTGAATGCTCTGTTCGTTATTGCCAACAATCTGATATTCGACAATAAATTCACCGCTGATCACTTTTATAAATAAGAAACCGTCGATGACTTTCCATAATCCTTGTAGCGTTTTTTCACCAAACAGATCTCGCTCGACCAACGTGCCATTAGGCTTTAAATGCAAAGCGGAAGAAAAACCGTCTACATTGACTTTTACCCAAGTATGCTGGTGAGCCTCAAAGCTTAATATTTTGCGTCGACACTTAACCCATTCTACCAGCGCTTGCTCTTGGGTTGGGGTGAGCGTAGGGAGCGCTTCCATTTCTAAAAGGGTGTGATGCTTTTCATACCAGAAGAGTTGTAAGTGAAGTAATTTCATTGGTTCTCAGAGTGTTATGCATCGGGGCGTTATCAAAAAGCAACTCTGCGCGATTGTGTTGGTGATGTCAATATTTGCCAAGAAAAGCTACCGCGCTCACGGGGGAGAGGGCGCGGCATTATCCAATATGAGGATGAAGGATGCATAAAAGATGCACCCGAGCACAATTTATAGGTTGAATAAATGAGCTATAGGTTGAATAAACGAGGCGAATCAGCGGCATCACAAGCTTGATTTAGCCGATGCTGCGCAACACGAATATTGTGTTTCCAATGTTCATCTTGCGCCCACATTTCGATCACCATCGGCACAACACAGTTTGCCTCTTTCAGCGTTTGGGAAATAGCATCGAAATTGACTTCTCCTTCACCAATCACCAAGTCTCGAAATTGGCCCGTGGAACTAGAGGTGACGCAATGGGTATCTTTAAGGTGGATCTGAGTAATGTGTGGCATACCAAGTGCCAATTCAGTACACACATCGTAGTTCCAACCTGAAATGTTGCCTACATCTGGATACGCCATAAAATAGGGGGAGGGTACTTCCCGCTTTAGTATTTCGAACTTGCTCAGTGAATTAAGATAGCTGGTATCCATGATCTCCACTGCCAGCATCACGCCAGCACGCTCGGCCAGTTTGGCGGCAAGCTGCATGCCTTCAATGAAACGTTGATGAGTTTCTTTATTAGCGGGTTCGTAATAGACATCATAGCCTGCGAGTTGGATGGTGCGAATGCCCAGTTTGTAAGCTAAGGTAATCGCTTTCTCCATGTGCAGAATGGCTTGCTCTCTAATGGCGGGGTCTGACGAGCCAAAAGGAAACTTGCGGTGTGCACTTAGGCACATCGATTGCAGCGGGATTTGGTATTGCTCACACCATCTTCGTAGCTGATAGATGGTTGCATCATCCCAGTCTAAGCGTTGACGACGTTCATCCGACTCATCGACGGATATCTCTAAAAAATCAAACCCCAGCTCTTTCGTTGTGGCGAGCTTTTCTTCCCAACTGAAATGATTGGGGAGCGCTTTTTCATACAACCCGATACGTTGGCGTGGCAAATGTTGATACATACGGCCTCCTAGCACCAAAAACGATCGATTTGACTGCGCAGTGCTTCGGCAGTGACGCGACCTTTTTCACCGACCAATGCACGCCCCGCAATGAACGTTTTGGCCTTAATGCCTTCAAATAAATAGAGATCTTCTGGCACGATGCCACCTGTGATGGAAAGCTCAAGCCCCATATCGGAGAGAGTTCGCATCTTCTCAACATCTTCGCTTGTCCAACCAATACCGGCCAGTTCGGCATCTCTTGAACGGTGATAAATGGCTTGAGTGATACCAAGGTCAATCCACGCTTGTGCATCAACAAAGGTCCAGTTGCCGTAAATTTCGATTTGGATTTCGCCATCCAGTTCATCGGCGACTTTCTTACAAGCGCTGATGGTGGCGATATGCGCTGCGGCAGAAACGGTGATCCAATCCGCGCCAGCTTCAAATGCCATCCGCGCTAAAATAGCGCCGCCATCGGTGGTTTTCATATCGCATACTAGAATATGGTCAGGGTGATTATGGCGTAACGTTTTGACGGCCTTCATGCCTTCAGCAAAGGCGAGGATGGTGCCCACTTCGATGACATCAACAAAGCTTGCTACGTTTTTTGCCACTTCGATGGCAGAAATAAGGTCAGTTTGGTCGAGAGCGATTTGGATCATTGGTTTAGTCATGAGAGTTATCCTTGAATTTTGTCACGGATCAAACGGGCGAGCCCGTCGTGATTGTTATCGGTTGTACAAATCAGTTTGGCGTGGGATTTCACCGTATCGTCGGCATTGAACATCGCCACACCGAGCCCGGCGTAGTCGAGCATTGAAATGTCGTTATGGTTATCGCCGACAGCCAGCACGTGATTAGCGTGGTAGCCAAGTGATTGCACATATTCAGCCAAGCGCTGACCTTTACTGTTGCCTTTGGCAGCGAAGTCGATGCGATTCGACCATGAACGCTCACCGTTGAATGTCTCTTGTACCCAAGCTTGTTGAGCAAGGCGTTCAACGGAGCTCGGTAGCCCTTCAACCACAAATTTCCAAATAAACGTTTCTTGCTCGACGCGGTGACGAAACGAGTCAATTTGCTCGATTTTGGGTTGTGCTGTTGGTGGGTACTGGCTGGCCCATTTTTCTAACGCTTGCATGTAGGCGATTGGGCTACGCTTGGAATAGGTCATCGCGTCGGTCACATACATCACCAGTTTCATTTGAAACTCTTTAGCCAAAGCGAGAAAGCTCAATGCATCGTGCTTGGCAATCGCATTGTGCTTGAGCACTTTTTCGTTTTGGTAGTCATACACATAAGTGCCGTTGCAGCAGATGATGGGGGTTGTGAGCCCCAATTCTTGATAATAGGGTTTAGCCGCCGTGTGGTGACGGCCAGTCACGATCACCACGTGGCAGTGTTGCTGCGCTTGTTGAATCGCCTGCTTTAGCTGAGGATGAATGGTGTGTTCATCAGTCAACACCGTGCCATCAAGGTCGAGCGCGAGAACTTTATACATAGCCGCTACCTTTGACCGTAGTAAGCGTTATCACCATGCTTACGTTGATAGTGTTTATCGGATAATTCCGGTTGAATCTTGATGCCACTGTTGAGTGAACGAGTCGCCAGCGCCATGGCGGAAATCTCCTCCAAGACGACGGCGTTATGAACGGCATCGTTAGCATCTTTGCCCCAAGAGAAAGGAGCATGCCCGGCGACAATCACGCTTGGCACTGCCATCGGATCAATGCGACGATGTTTGAACTCTTCGATGATCACAAGGCCGGTATTTTTCTCATATTGGCCAGCGATTTCATCGCAAGAAAGTTTGCGTGTGCAGGGGATGTCACCGTAAAAATAATCGGCGTGAGTGGTCCCTAAAGCGGGTATGTCAATGCCCGCTTGCGCCCAAATAGTGGCACTACGCGAATGGGTGTGTACCACGCCGCCAATCTCTGGATAAGCTTTATAGAGTTCGAGGTGAGTGGCGGTATCACTGGATGGATTAAGTGTGCCTTCCACAATCGCGCCGTTAAGATCAACGATCACCATGTCATCGACTTTCATCACATCGTATTCTACGCCTGAAGGTTTGATGGCGATGACGCCCTTCTCGCGGTCTATTTCTGATACATTGCCCCAAGTGAAAGTGACTAAACCGTATTGGGGAAGCTTAAGATTTGCCGCAAATACTCGCTGTTTTAGTTCGCTATACATGGCATCCTCACTCGACCAATTGCGCCGCTAACGCTTCATCAATCACTTGGTAAACATCCTGCGCGGTACGACAACGGCGCAGTTTATCGAGATCAACGCCAGTCTCGCTCTCTTCATCATCCAGCACTTGAGTTACTTCCATTAATCCTTCCATATGCTGATCAGACGAGCTACCAGCCAAGGTGATCAGCACATCGACCGGTTCATCTTCGCCGTCAAAATAGACAGGCGTTTGCAGCGTCACTAAAGCAAAGGCGGTTCTGATCACGCCATTTTCAGGACGAGCATGAGGCAGGGCAAGATTAGGCGCGATGACGATATACGGGCCTAATTGTTCAACGCTGCTGATGATGGCATCGTGATAGCAGGGGTGGATGGCTCCTGATTTGATCAGCCTATCCGTACCGATTTTGATCGCCTCTTGCCAAGTGCTCGCCTGTGCATTTAATTGGATGGAATCATTGTCGATCAGTGATTGTTTCAGTCCCATGGTTCTATCTCCAGAGTGGGTGCCAGTGCGTCTGGCACCTATCGTTTTTGTACTTATCGTTTTGTAGTAAATAGCTATTTCAAAGTGACAAAGTTTTTATCGATGATATCGAGCAGCTCATCACCAAAAGAGTTCGGATTCAGCATGTTTTGTACGCCGAGCACAAATTTGCCTTCTCCGGGCTCCATCTCACCAGAGAGATGTTTTGATGAGACGATGATGTCGGTGGTGGCGAGCTTAGATTTATAATCAGACACTGCGCAGGAATCCATCACGTGTGGAATGCCTTTCTTCTCTAGATACTTACCGATTTTCATCTTCATCATCATTGAGGAGCCTTGCCCATTACCACACACGGCTAAAATGCTGACCGGGCGTACGCCATCACTGACTTTCAGTGCTTGTTCGACGGCGGCGATGACGTCTGGCTCGTCACTGATGTTTACCAGACCCTGCGCATCTTCCTCTTCACGCAGCTTTTTGGAGGCGAAGAACATGTACACCCCAGCCAATGCAATCAGTACAAAGAAGAACAGTTTTGAGACGGATAAGCCTTGCATGATCGGTGGGAAGACTAGCGCCCAGTCGGCCATGCCCATCCAGCCACTGAATTCGGTGCCGTATTGGTTGAAGATGTGAATGGCCCATGCGGAGCCAACGACTTCGATGATACCCATCACAAAACAGATCTTCATGACCGCGCGCCAGCCGCCAAAGTGGTTGGCAAAAACACCAATGGTTGCGTTGGAGAAGAACATCGGGATAAAGCCGGGAATGATCATGATCGGTGCATCAAAAGCGAGCATGGCCAGCACCGCCGTAAATTGACCAATCGCGCCCCACATAAAACCAAACACCATGGCGTTAGGTGAGAACGCGTAGATAGCGGCGCAGTCAATGGCTAAAACCGCGTTAGGAATGACGCGCTCTGAGATACCTTTAAAGGCTTCAGACAGTTCGGCAACGAACATACGCACACCCGCTACGATAACTTGAATCGCTACCGCAAATTTAAGGCCAGTTTCCAGAATGTAGATAGACCAATGGGTTTTTCCCGCCATTGCTTGCAGGTTGTCTAAACCAAATGAGAGCAAAATAATGCCGAAAAATAGCGTCATCACAATCGCGGTTGCGGCAATGCTGTCGTGGAAAATGTGCAACCATTTAGGCAGCTCAAGGTGGTCGACACTTTCGTTTTTATCGCCCAATTTGGGGGCAATCTTAACTGCAATCCAAGACGCGACTTGTTGCTGGTGGCCGATGGAGAAACCGGCTCCACCCGTGACGGCTTCGGTGGGTTTGAACATAATGTTGGAGGAGATAGACCAGTAGAGCGCCATCAAAACAGCCGAATAAAGGATGGTTTCCCACATGCTTGCGCCCAGCACAAGGTAGAACACCGCAATTAACCCTGCCTGTTGGAACATAATATGCCCCGTTAGCATGATGGTGCGAATGCCTGTGTAGCGGCGCAGCAAAACGAGCAAGATGTTGATCGCCAATGCCAGTAGTACGGTATAACCAACCCAAGAATAATCATCCCCCATGATTTCCATGGTGGCCATCATTGAGGTGTACGGGTCGATAACCGAGCCAGTTAAACCATGATATTCCGATAATTTCTCAATCACAGGCTTAAAGCCTGCCACTAAGGTCCCTGCACCCACCTGTACCAACATAAAGCCGACGATGGTTTTGATCGACCCTTTAATGATGGTGGTGGTATCTCTTCTTAATAACCAGTAACCGATAAGGGTGACTAAGCCCAGCAGCAAAGGTGCTTTAGTCATTACTTGGCTATAAAAAATGTAGAAGATATCGTAGATGAACTGCATATCTTTACCCCTTGATTCTCTATTTATCGTTATGTGTATTCCCGTCTTACTCGAAGCTGGGTGTAGGTCAGAGTGGATCAGCAAGGTGATGCCGATTTCAATCCTGTTTTGCTCACGAAATAGACTTTACCAATCAAAAGTAATCATTCAATGCTCATTTGTGATTATTTTGATTTTTATCAATTTCTTCGCCAAATGGAGACATTATTTGATACTCAAGTCACAGTTAAAATTTCATTTCAAATAAAATCAATTAGTTATGTTTTATTGTGAGCGAAAGGGAAGTTTTGTTCGTCCAGTGTTTGACATTGTGATGGATGAGAAATAGAATCAAAACAAATCATAAATAATCACCAAGTAATCACTTGATGAAAAGATAAGGTGATAACCATGAACGAAGTACAAAGACATAACGAGATACTGTCTTTGCTAGACAATATGCGCACCATCAACGTCACGCATATTATTGAGAAATTTAACGTGTCACCAGCAACGGCCCGCCGCGATATTTCTAAGTTAGATGAGCTAGGTAAGCTGAAGAAAGTTCGTAATGGTGCTGAACGTTTAGAGATTAGAAAGCGAGCGTGGACGCCGTTAAACATCGACAGTACGGATCATTTCCATGAAAAATCACAGATTGCCATGGCTGCGGCTAAGCTCTGCAACCCAGGTGACAGTGTGGTAATTAACTGTGGTTCGACCGCCTTCTTGCTCGGTAAAGAGTTGTGTGGCCAAGATGTTCAAATCGTGACTAACTATTTCCCACTGGCCAGTTACCTTATCAATGAAGATCACGACGATGTAATCATCATTGGTGGGCAGTACAACAAAGCACAAAACATTTTCCTCAACCCCGCCCCTGATTCGTTAGGTGGTTATGCCGGACATTGGATGTTCACCAGTGGCAAAGGGCTGACGGAAAATGGCCTATACAAAACCGATATGCTCACCGCCGTTGCCGAGCAACAGATGCTAGAGCAAATCGGTAAGTTAGTGGTGGTAGTGGATAGTTCTAAAGTTGGGCAGCGTACGGGCATGCTATTTTGCCCCGCCAGCAAGGTTGATATTGTTATCACTGGCAAAGCCGCCGATCCGCAAGTTATCCAAGCGCTACAACAGCAGGGGACAGAAGTGATTCTGGTATAGAAAGCACTTCGCTCTACACATTCTAATAATAAACACAGGCTCAGTGTCTTCACCTTTGGTTAAGACGCTTGGCTCCCTACATCCAAAATTTGTCTAACTGATCGTGAAATAAAAGGTGTTGCTATGAGTAAAATTGATGAAATCACACGCGATTCATGGGTTCTCAGTACGTTTCCTGAGTGGGGAACTTGGCTGAATGAAGAGATAGAAAAGACCGAAGTGGAAGCTAACACCTTTGCTATGTGGTGGCTTGGTTGTACAGGCATTTGGCTAAAAAGTGCCGGGAATACCAATCTTTCGATCGATTTTTGGTGTGGGACGGGTAAGAAAACGCAAAAGAATGCCTTGATGAATCAACAGCATCAGATGATGCGTATGGGGGGCGTGCGTGAACTGCAACCCAACTTAAGAACGTCTCCTTTTGTGTTGGACCCATTTGGCATCAAAGAGATTGATGCGGTACTGGCGACGCATGATCACGCTGATCATATCGATATTAATGTCGCAGCAGCTGTGCTGCAAAACTGTGGTGAGCATGTGAAATTTATTGGGCCACAAGCTTGCGTTGACCTGTGGCAAGGCTGGGGAGTACCGAGTGAGCGCTGCATTGTAGCGAAAGTGGGTGATTGCATTGAAGTTGGCGATATCAGTATCCGAGTGCTGGACTCTTTTGATCGCACTGCGTTGATTACGCTGCCTAAAGGTGTTTCATCTTATGATAAGGGGATTCTTGATGGTATGGATGATCGCGCGGTCAACTACTTATTGGAAACCTCCGGTGGCTCAATCTACCATTCAGGTGATTCGCATTATTCGAACTACTATGCCAAGCATGGTAATGACTACAAGATTGATGTGGCGCTGCTCTCATACGGTGAAAACCCACGAGGCATCACAGATAAGCTGACTGCATCTGATATTTTGCGCGCAGGTGAGGCGTTAGATTGTGAAGTGGTGATCCCATTCCATCACGATATTTGGGCTAACTTCCAAAATGACCCGCGTGAAATTGAAGTATTGTGGCAAATGAAAAAAGATCGTCTGCAATACGGTTTTGCGCCATTCTTTTGGCAAGTGGGTGGTAAATACACTTACCCAACCGACAAAGGACGTATGCATTACCAGCATTTCAGAGGCTTTAAAGACATTTTTGTCGATGAACCAGAGCTGCCTTTCAAAGCATTCTTGTAATGTTTTGAAAGCAAAAATTAGAGAAGAGAAAGAGGCCAATTGGGCCTCTTTGTTTATTGGTAATCTCTTTGCTTATCGGTAATGATGTGCAGCACTTGATTTTATACTTCAGGTTGGTAGTGCAAAATTGTCATTGATATAGGCGACTGTAACAACTCCCCTTCTGCATGGCCGGGTTGTACGTTACGTAAATTGGTATCGCATATCACTTCCCAGTTTTGGTTACGATCTTTAGGTAAAGTAAAACGAGCTGGTGCATTGGTTTGGTTGATCAAATAGAGCATTTCAGCCCCATCCGATCCAATGCCCATCTGCAATGCCACAGAACTTAAGCGGTTCCAATCATCATGTTCCATCAGTGTGCCATCCACGCGTCGCCAGAATACGCGGTTGGCATTACGTTCCTCACCACTAAAAGCACGAATAAAGGGCACCATATAAAGGTGTCTTGCCGCCACCATTTGACTCAACCAATGTTTGAAGTAGCTTTTGCGTTCGGTCATGTTCCAGTCAAGCCAACTGATCTCATTGTCTTGGCAATAAGCGTTGTTATTACCTTGCTGAGTATGAGAAAGCACATCCGCGGTGAGAATATGAGGAATGCCAAAAGCAAAGAGTAAGCTCGCCATCATATTGCGTTTTTGCTTTTCGCGGGTTGCTTTTATCACCATGTTCTCGGTTTCGCCTTCGACGCCATAGTTGTCGGAGCGATTGTCACCGTGACCATCTCGGTTTTGTTCACCATTCGCTTCATTGTGCTTATGCTTGTATGACACCAAATCTTGCATGGTGAAGCCATCATGATAAGTGATGTAATTGACGGTCAGTTTGTAGGGCCAGTTGGCGGCACTGTACAAGTCGCGCGAGCCCATTAAGCGTGTGGCGAACTCTTTTAAATAGCCTTGATCGCCGCGCCAGAAGCTGCGTGTGATATCACGTAATTTGTCGTTACATTCATTCCAACCGAAAGGAAAATTGCCTACTTGGTAACCGTTTGGACCAATATCCCAAGGCTCTGCAATCAATTTGACTCGTTTTAACGTTGGATCTTGCGCCACCGCTTTAAAGAACGCAGCATCGGGGCTGAAATTATCGCCATTTCTTCCAAGCGTTGCGGCCAAATCAAAACGAAAACCATCGACTTGGTATTCGCTAACCCAGTAGCGCAGCGTGTCCATGACTAGGTTAAGGGCGGGTTGATAAGAGAGATCAATGGTGTTACCACAACCGGTAAAATTCGCGTAATGTTGGCCGTGTTTTAGATAATATTTAGGGTCGAGTGCTTTTAAATTGAAAATAGGCCCATCTTCGCCCCCCTCTGCTGAGTGGTTATAAACCACATCCAGTATCACTTCAATTCCGTGACGATGCAGTTCTCTGATAGCCGTTTTCAGTTCCGTTACCGCATCTTTTTGCGCATAACGTGGATCTGGCACCATAAACAGGTAGGGGTTATATCCCCAATAGTTGACTTTGCCCATATCCAATAGATGTGGCTCATGCATACAAGCCGCGATGGGCAGTAGCTGTAGTGTGTTGATGTTTTGCTTGCGATAAAACTCCAGCATCTCCTCACTGATTAAGCCTAAATAAGTACCTTGTTCTGCTTTAGGCACTCGTGGATTGAGTTTGGTCACTCCTTTGACATGGGTCTCAAACAAAATAGTCTTATCGCGAGGTATGTGTGGTTTTTTAGTTGATTGCCAATCGAATTGATCGTCAACCACGACACACTTAGGCAGCTCGAAACTCTTTTTTGAACTAAATGGTGTTTTATAGCCTAAGTTTTTATCTATCGCCTTCGCGTAGGGGTCGGAAATATAGTGCGGCTCGTCACCATTTAAAATGAGGTAACCGTATTTTTGCCCTGCTTTAATGTTTGGCACATGAGTGTACTTCACGCCCGCATATTCATTCTCTAACTCGTGGGTGGTGAAACTTCCCTGTTGATCAAACAGAGCGAGTAGAAGCTGTTTATTTGCTGGAGCATGAATAGCAAAATTGCAACCTGTGTTGTCAAGGGTTGCACCGAGTGGGTAAGGGCTAGAAATAGTACATTTCATATGGGCATCTTTAATTG
>NZ_CAWNHY010000067.1:0-7358 GCF_963874335.1 Vibrio sp. V10_P2A27P122
ATTTTATTGCTTCTGTTTTTACTACTGTTTAACACCAACCAAACGCAAATCAACCCGTTTAGTGTTATTCTCATCAGTAATCACGGCGTAATGGGTATCCGTAATGAAGCGCAGTTTTCCATCTACTTCGATGCGAGCACTGACGCTGTAACGGTGGCGAGCATCAATTTTTCGGTTGTCGAATGCCAAGTCAAACTGAAGCGGCACTTGCATTCCGTTAGTTTCAAAGCGGTGTTTTGCGATCACTTTAGCGGGTGCATCAGCCAATGAAACATCTTGCAAAGTGATAGTGACAAGCGCCTTATCCGGCAGTGCAATACGCTCACGGTACGAAACCGTACCCATGATAGATTGAATATTGCTCTCGGAAGAGGTTGGTTTTTGCGCTGACTGGCAACCCACAAGCATTAGACCCAAAACAGACGACATAATCGGCAACAGTGCCTTTTTCATAAGGATAAAACCTCAGTTATGGTGTTAGATAGGTGATGATTATAGGTTCGGTTTTATCTGCTGTCATGGTCGTCCATTTGGTATTAACAAGATATTGACTTAGTCAACAATGATAATAATTACATTAAGAATCTCGGTGAGGGTCTATGAGTAAACCATTAAATGAACTATTGGATTTGCTACAACTGGAAAAGCTAGAAGAAGGTTTATACCGAGGTGAGAGCGAGAACTTAGGTCTACCACAAGTGTATGGTGGGCAAGTGATTGGCCAGGCACTCTCGGCGGCTCGCTATACGGTTGATTCCGACCGCACTGTTCACTCATTTCATAGCTATTTTCTTTACCCCGGGGATCCTGAAAAACCAATCATTTATGATGTTGAGAATTTAAGGGACGGACGCAGTTTCAGTACCAGACGAGTCAAAGCAATTCAAAATGGTCGGCCGATTTTCTATCTCACCGCTTCTTATCACGGTGAAGCGCCCGGTTTTGAACATCAAAACACCATGCCTGACATCCCTGGTCCTGAAAATTTTGCCTCTGAATCTGAACTGGCAGCCCAGATTGCACATTTATTACCTGAAAAAATAAAAAAGGTTTTTTGTGGCGAAAAAGCGATTGAGATGCGTCCAGTGACCGTAATTAACCCGCTAAAACCACAAAAAGCGGAGCCAAAACAGTACCTGTGGATACGCGCTAATGGTGAGTTGCCAAATAACCAACTCATCCATCAATATTTGCTCGGTTACGCGTCTGATTGGGGGTTTTTAGTCACAGCGTTGCATCCTCATAAAGTCTCTTTGATGACACCTAACTTTCAAGTCGCGACGATTGATCATTCGATTTGGTTCCACCGCCCATTCAAAATGGATGAGTGGTTGCTCTACGCAATAGAAAGCCCTACGGCCAGCAATACCCGTGGTTTAGTGCGTGGCGAGATTTACAACCGCCAAGGAGATTTAGTCGCAACAGCAGTGCAAGAAGGTGTGATGCGCTTCACCAAATAACAAGACTCGGACGAGCAGGCTATGCCAGAGGCAATTGGGTAGTGTACTTCAATGACTCCATTGCAAAGGTTGAAGTCACGTTATTAATCCCTTTCACGCCATTGACCAGTTTTTTATAAAACTGGTCAAAACACTTCATGTCTTTGACCAACACTTTCATCATGTAATCGTACTCACCCGCCATACGATAGAACTCCATCACCTCAGGGTACTCAGACACAGTCACGACAAAATGGCTATACCATTCGTGAGAGTGATCGCTGGTCTTAATCAACACAAACGCGGTAAAACTCAAATCTAATTTTTCTGGGTCAAGCAGGGCAACTCGCTGCGCAATCACGCCAGATTCTTCGAGCTTTTTCAATCGCTTCCAGCAAGGTGTGGTGGTTAAGTTCACCGCTTCAGCCAAATCATTTAGCGACAAAGTGCTGTCTTGTTGCAGTAATGAGAGGATCATGCGATCAATTCTATCAAGCTCCATAGCTTCCCCAGAATAAGAGAATAATTTTCTCTAAAACTACAAAATGACAGGCAACATAGCAAAGCTTTTCTCTCACATTAAGGGTAAATTACCCTCATAATAACGATGGAGAGAGAACCATGTGCACCGATCATCAATGGATTAACAACGCAATTCGAAAAATAGAAGCGGACTACCAACGTTCGGCCGATACTCATCTGATCAAGCTCGATTTGCCTTGTGTCGCTGGGGTCGATATTTATCTCAAAGATGAAAGTACGCATCCTACGGGTTCGCTGAAACACCGCCTCGCCCGTTCTCTTTTTCTGTATGCCATCTGTAACGGCTGGGTTGGCCCTGAAACTACTATCATTGAATCTTCATCGGGCAGTACTGCGGTATCAGAAGCTTATTTTGCCCGTTTACTAGGCTTGCCTTTTATTGCTGTAATGCCCAAATGTACTGCACGTAAAAAAATTGAGCAGATTGAGCTTTATGGCGGCCAAGCGCATTTAGTCGATCGCTCTGATCAAATTTATGCCGAATCACACCGCTTAGCCAAAGAACTGAATGGCCATTATATGGACCAGTTCACTTATGCTGAACGTGCGACCGACTGGCGTGGTAATAGCAATATTGCCGACAGTATTTTTAACCAAATGCAAATGGAAGATCACCCCGTTCCAACATGGATTGTAATGAGCCCGGGCACAGGCGGAACCTCAGCAACTATAGGCCGCTTTATTCGCTACCAAAAACACAATACCAAACTGTGCGTCGTCGACCCTGAAAACTCGGTATTTCATGATTATTTCAAAAGCCGAGACCCAAGCTTAACCTTGCAGTGTGGTAGCAAAATTGAAGGAATTGGTCGCCCACGAGTTGAACCGAGTTTTATTCCCGGCGTAGTCGATGAAATGCGCACCGTTGCGGATGCCGCCAGTGTCGCTACGATCTATTGGTTGGAAAAACTACTCGGCCGCAAAGCAGGCCCTTCTACCGGCACCAATCTTTATGGGGTTTTGCAAATTGCCAGTGAGATGAAACAACGAGGTGAAACAGGCTCCATCGTGACGCTGTTATGCGACAGCGGCGAACGTTATTTAGATACCTATTACTGTGCCGATTGGGTGAAAAGCAATATTGGTGATTTAACACCTTATCTTTCAAAATTAGAAGCCTTTGAAACAACGGCTAAATTAGCTTAGTGACCTAGCAAAACGCCCAAGACAAGCTTGGGCGTTTTGGATCCATCGTGAAAAGTCTTAGCCTTGAATGCCGACAATCAACCAAGGTGCATTAGGTACGGTTAAATCACGCTCTAAATGCCACACATCATTAATATCTTCTTCAATGCCTTCCACGGAATCGCGGTAGCGGCCAGTAAACTGCAAACTCAACTGCGCTTTACTTGCATCGTAATCGGCGCGAACGACTTCAGCGTCTACGTACATCACATCTGTGTGCTGTTCACCGTTTAGCTTTGCGCGCTCTTGTTTTAAATCTTCAAACAAGCTCGCCGATACATATTCTTCAACAGTTTCAAGTTGGTTATGGTTCCAAGCACCTTGCAAAATACGGTAGTGTTCGCGCGCACCATTAATGAAAGCTACCTTATCAAAACCGGCTGGATAGTTATGTGGGATATCGCTGTGTGCATTCGCTCCAAAACCACCCGTGGCTTGAGGCTGTTGTTCAAAATTGTGCACGTTCGGCTGTTCAAACTCCGTTCGGTTATTCACGCCACCAAACGCAGGCTGCTGCCGATTCATGCTACCCTGCTTCGCACCAAGCATACCGCGCATCAGTTTAAAGAGCACAAAAGCAATCAGGCCGAAGATCAGAATATCCATAAATTGGATACCCTCAAACGCGCCGCCAAAGAAAGCCGCCAGTAGACCACCAGCGAGTAAACCACCCAGTAATCCGCCCATCAGACCTTTTTTGGTCGAACCAGCTTTACCTGCTTGATCTTGCTTAATGGTGTCATTTTTTTGAGTCTGCTGTTTGGGAGCTGGAGCCGTTTTATAGCTTTTACCAAACGATTTACCACCGCCAAATTTCTTTGCTTCTGCTATCGGTGTGATCGCAACAGCAACCATCAGCAGTGCTACAAGGGAAAAAAAACGTTTCATGTTTTTCCTTAGGGTTATAATTATTGAGGCTTACTCATCATAACCACTTCGGATAGACAAGAAAACCGTTGCTTCTCGCAGACATGTATCAGAATATTGCAAATTAACCGTCCATAAGTTGACGCTTATACACCACCCCACTAGAATATCGAACGTTGTTCATAATTGATACGTAACCATGGCCAGACGAAACGATCACACCCGAGAAGAACTGATTGCATTGACGCTCAAGACCGCGAAGCATTTTCTTCAAAATCACACTTATCACGAGCTCAGCCTGCGTAAAATCGCAACCATGATTGGCTACGTACCTAGCACTTTGGTCAATGTCTTCGGCAGTTACAATCTTTTATTGTTGCATGTGGTCGCTCAAACCTTGGATGAACTCTCTTCACAAGCGAAAAAAGTGGTGGGTAAGTGTAGCGATCCAAAAGAAGCGTTGTATAAATTGGCCTATTGCTACCACGATTTTGCTCAGTTGCACCCCAATCGCTGGCAACTTATTTTTGAACATAATATGAATGGTGAACGACTTCCCCAGTGGCAAGCAGAGCGCATCGACAACATGACCGCCATGCTTGAAGGTTTATTGACCATCCTTGCTCCACAACACTCGCAACAAGAAGTGCTGCAAGCAAGCCGAGTCCTGTGGTCTGGCGTACATGGTATTACCTTATTAAGCGTGGATGATAAATTTTTCGCCGCCGAACCCATCGATGGGAAAGAGCTGATTGAAAACCTACTCTCAAACTATCTTAATCACTGGGCGCGATAAGGACCATCAATGAGTCAATCTCAATCTTCATTGCTGACTCAGCAACGATTTCTTCCGTATTTCATCACCCAGTTTTTTGGCGCATTTAACGATAACATCTTTAAAAATGTCTTGCTGCTATTGGTCGCGTTTGCTGGAGCGAACGTGTTACCGGTTTCCAGTAATTTATTTATTAACCTTGCTGCAGGGCTATTCATTCTTCCCTTTTTCCTTTTTTCTGCCTCTGCTGGTGTGCTTGCTGACAAGTACGAAAAATCCGCTTTCATTCGTAAAGTGAAATTGGCTGAAATTGGCATCATGTGCCTTGGCGCGATCGGT
This sequence comes from Vibrio sp. V10_P2A27P122, assembly GCF_963874335.1. NCBI lineage: Bacteria > Pseudomonadati > Pseudomonadota > Gammaproteobacteria > Vibrionales > Vibrionaceae > Vibrio > Vibrio sp. V10_P2A27P122. The sequence continues at coordinate 5,149 of NZ_CAWNHY010000067.1, forward strand.
TTTATGACCGAGAGTTACGCCATTTTACTGTTATTACTGTTTTTGATGGGGACACAATCGGCCTTTTTTGGCCCAGTCAAATACGCTTTACTGCCGCAACAACTCAAGCCGAATGAATTGGTTCCGGGCAATGCGTTAGTAGAAACAGGCACATTTTTAGCGATTTTATTAGGCACATTGGGCGCAGGGCTCATTGCCTCGATGCCCCACACTAAATACGTGGCTGCTGGCGCGGTGGTTCTATTTGCGTTATTAGGCTATTTAGCCAGCCGTCATATTCCTAAAGCTCCTGCTTGCGCACCCGATCTCGTTTTTCGCTGGCAGCCCATTAAGCAAACCAAGCAGACCATTGCGATTGCCAAACAAGACCGTACTATTTTCCAATGCGTAATGGCGATCAGTTGGTTCTGGTTTTTAGGTGCTGCCTACTTAACTCAATTTCCAAATTTCACGCATCACTATTTATATGGCACAGAGAGCGCCGTTTCTTTTTTGCTAGCACTGTTTTCTGTTGGCATTGCCACTGGCTCATTGACCTGTGACAAATTATCGCATCATAGAATAGAGATCGGCATCGTGCCTATCGGCAGTTTTGGCATTACATTATTTGGCTATTTAATGGCAACCTCCGTGCCAGAAAAATTACCTCAATTTACTGATTTTTATCAATTTATCAGCCACCAATCACTATGGCCGATGTTTCTTTTCCTATTGTTGATTGGCGTCTGCGGTGGCATCTTCATTGTGCCTTTATATGCGCTAATGCAGCAGCGTGCTAAAGTCACTCAACGCGCACAAGTCATTGCCGCTTTGAATATCTACAACTCACTGTTTATGGTGGCGAGCGCACTATTAGGGATTGTCTGTTTGAGCTTTCTTGAGCTTACGATCCCTCAGTTCTTCATTATATTAGCTTTGCTTAATGGCTTTGTTGCACTCTATTTATGCTACCAAGTCCCGGTCTTTTTGGTGCGATTTCTAATGTGGATGCTCACGCATACCATGTATCGAGTCAGCCACAAAAATCTTCATCACTTACCTGAAAAGGGCGGAGCACTGCTGGTGTGCAATCATGTTAGCTATATGGATGCACTGTTGCTGAGCGCGGTTTGTCCTCGCTTAATTCGTTTTGTGATGGAAGAGGATTACGCCAATTTGCCGCCACTTCGTCGCTTTTTGAAACGTGCAGGCGTGATACCTATTTCCGCAACGCGTCGCGGTTCTATCCGCCAAGCCTTTAACGATGTAGAACAAGCATTGGCAGAGGGGCATATCGTCTGCATTTTCCCAGAAGGACGGTTAACCGCAGATGGCGAAATCAGCGATTTCATGCGCGGGATGGATATTATTTTAAAACGCAGCTCTGTGCCTGTCATCCCCATTGCATTGAAGGGGTTGTGGGGAAGCTATTTTAGCCGTGCCAAAGGGCGCGCCTGCTGTGGGCTACCGACTCGTTTTTGGTCACATATAGAAATTGAAGCTGGCGAGCCCGTCCCCCCAAAAGAGGCAACAACACAAGTGATGCAACAAAAAGTCGCCGAACTCAGGGGGGATTGGCGTTAAATTGGGATTCAATATAACGTTCAGCAAAGCTTGCCTTGTGAGAAAAACGGGTAGTATACCTTGCTTTAAAGGCAGGGGGCTTAGCACCTGTAAATTAGCCAATGAATTGCAATGGATTGCTATTGTTAGGTATAAATTTGCACTTCTATTTTCGTATCGCTGCGGCACACCTTAACTGATGTTACTTAACATGAATCAAGCAGTGTATTGTGTAAGCCAATCTTCTATTGCGTGTGCCGTTAAAGTAGTACCGCTAGATGTAACAATCTTGTTCCGTTCTGCATGACCAGACAAATATTCGTTTATCTGAATTTCAACACTTCTATTGATCTGATTAGTAACACTCTTTCTCCACTCCACACTTGCTAGATCAACGTCAAGTTTTGCCTTGTCCACCTCGCTCATTAGCGCCGCTTGAAGCCCAGATTTACCCGTGTCTTTTCTATCTACCCGTATCCATTCTAAAAATTTTTTAGTGGTCTCTTTAACTTGGGCAGAGTTAACTTTTCTTTCTATCAATCCAACACCATAACATGCAAAATGTTGTTTTATTTCTCTTGTAGTAGGCTCATTCAGTAGGTTTTGTTTGTCTTTTAGAAGGTTCTTTAACGCATTAGAAACCGTTCCATGCACTCTCAAATCTATCC
>NZ_CAWNHY010000068.1:0-7323 GCF_963874335.1 Vibrio sp. V10_P2A27P122
GAGCAAATGGTTTGTGATTAATGATGATTCTTTAAATGGTTATCGAAACTTTTTAGCCGAGCGCGCTTTCTCTTGAACGGAGTTCACCATCTTCGTAAACGCACGATCTTTCGCTCTTCTCTCCGCCAATGTCGCACTGTTGTGGGCTTCTTCGCGCAGTAGCTTTTTGTAGTTGTCTAATCGTCTAGAGGATAGCTCTCCTCTTTCTACTGCTTCTCTGACCGCACAACACGGTTCATTCTCATGCAGGCAGTCACTAAAACGACATTGAGATGCGAGGGATTCAATATCGGCAAAGGTGAGTTGAATCCCTTCTTTGACATCGCTCAGTTGTAATTCTCGCATTCCTGGCGTGTCCATCAACAGACCACCTCTGGGTAACCATTTAATCACACGATGGGTAGTGGTATGGCGACCTTTGCTGTCTTGTTCACGAATATGGCCAGTTTCCATTTCATGGCGACCAAGTAAGCTATTGACCAGTGTTGATTTCCCGACACCCGATGAGCCGAGAAACGCAATGGTCTTGCCTTTCTGACAGTAATTTTCCAATACAGAAACGTCTTGGCTATCCAACGCGTTAACACAGTGAACGCTCAATAGCGGGTCAAGCTTTTGTACTTGCTCACGAATATCATCAGGATCAGGGCATAAATCGACTTTTGTCAGCACAATCACAGCTTGAGCACCCGCTTCATTGGCCAAAGCCAAATAACGCTCAATGCGATTTAAGCTGAAATCTTCATTGAATGAACTGACGATAAAAACACAATCAATGTTGGCTGCGATTAGCTGTCGCTTGAGAGTGCTGCCAGCCGCTTTGCGCTGGAATAAGGATTGTCTTTCGAGCACACGAAGTATTCGCTCGTGATCGAACACAACCCAATCGCCCACACATACCGCTTCGAGTTTCGGCGGGAGATTCAATCGCAACGTCCCGTTGTCACTCATCAAAACAACGTCAGATTTATGATGTTCGATGATTCGACCGAGCGAGCCGTTCTCTAACTCTTCTAAAGACAGTTGCTGCTGGAAAAAAGGTCGCATACCTAACTCTAGTAATGAAGGAGCGTTCATGTTCACCACCTACCAATAATAGGGATTGTCGAGGGCGGGTAAACATGTTGGTTTACCCGCAACGTGAGGGATCACTCCACTAACTAAAGATTGTGCAATAAACACATAAAGATCCTCATCTTTGGTTGGTAAAGTGAGAAAGTCTTCCACGAGTTTCGCAATTAATGCACCTTCTTCTTTACCTTCTGAATCCGAAAATGTGTCATTGAGCAGTGTAATGATTTCTTGAGCTTGTTCTTGTTTGTACAAAGCGTATTTCATATATCTATCTCTAGTTTGCAAGTTTTAAAATAAAGTACTGATAGGTAAAGTCTTTTGCAGCACTGTGCTCGTAAACTGAAATCTCTTTCTTAATGTCCAGTAACGCTTGGGACGCAGGCATAACAGCTTGTAATTCCTCAACTCGGCTTTGCAGCGGTTGCCAGTAGTTTTGCCATGCATCGACGCCTAATGAGAAGTGTCCGATCACGTCGTAGCCATGCTTTTTGAACAGAGCGAGCCGTTTAGGTATCGATTGAATGTCTGGGTAGTCTGCCAGCCAAAACTGTTTTGTCTCTTCGTCGGGAGAGTCAGTCAGCCAAACCAAATCACTCACCATCAATACGCCATTGTCTTTCAACAGCGGCTTCCATTGTTTTAGTGCGTTCTCCATTCCCATAATGTAGACGCAGCCTTCCGCCCAAATGGCATCAAAACATTTTGCTAGAAATGGCAGTTCCGTCATGGAGGCACAAACAGGAGAAATGCGCTCATGCAACTGTGCGTTTTGGATTTTTTTATCGAGTTGTTCGATGGCAATAGGCTCATTATCCACGGAGGTAATGTGCGCGGTACTGTTGTCAGCTAGTAGTAACGTTGAGATGCCAGTGCCACAACCAATGTCTAAAATATCGGTCATTGTCTGAGGTGACATTAATGAAATCGCTTTTAAAGAGTCCTTGTGACTTCCTGGCCCCCATCTTTCTAATGTTGCAAAGACTGTCATAAAGTCTTTCATGTAACTCTCGTGTTCGTTCATATCTTTTGATAACCACTTTAATCTGAGCGCTTCTTTTTCACTGTAACCCTGCGTACTTAACCAGTTTAAGTAAGCGCTAGGCGCACTTTGACTCAGGGAATGGTGTAACTCTCTTTGAGGGCGTTCCCCAAGTAATGCCAGTAGCAACTCACGAGCGTGGATTTTTTTATCAATTTCATGGTTGAGTTGCATCAGCCGATTTTCCAATAAGCTTCGGCTTAATTTGGCGTCCAAGCATTGTTCGCACTCTTTCAATGAGAGTCCTGCGCTTTGAAGTTGTTGAATTAAAAACAGTCGCTGCAAATCGTTTTCGCTGTAATAGCGATATCCATTGTCAAGGCGCTGGCCGTTAATCAGCCCTAACTTCTCGTAATAGAGTAAGGTGGTGCGAGAGATCCCCGCCTTTGCTGCCAGTTCCGAAATCAAATACATGTGAGATTTGACCTAGATGTTGTTTGTATGTCGAGAGTATGAACTATGGAGTAGTAGACAGGTCAAGTGGCCGTGTTCGAATTTTTCGCTAACAGTGGCAGAAGTGAGGGGATGGTGGTGAGGACTGCGGATGATTTTGAGATATTAGTCGGTAGCTAGTAGCCAGTTTTCAATACCAGAGCTTATTTATGAATAGATAAATTAGCAAAATCACTGGCAACCTATTGTCCAAATTCCTGTTAGCAGATGCGATACGAATATAAACCTAACCAATGAAGAGCTGGTAATTGCTCGTGAATGTGTAGAGCGCATCTAACGCCGTAGACCTTGTTCCCTATCTTAAAGCCTGAACCCAAGCGTTCGGGCTTTTGTCTTTAACACACTGACTGATAAGTAAAAGCAGAGTTTTCTACTCGCTTGAACAGATATGACCTCTAGTTACTTAGTATTAGGAATAGTGTGTTTTAGGTTTTACTAAACTATCTTTAACAGCATAACAATATTCATATAAACGAATGGCTTTAATGATTGTGTTTGGAGAGTGCATTTATGCAGTGGATTAAAGACTTATCGATTACCCAAAAAATGATTTCGCTAATTACGCTAATGCTGTGCCTAATTGTTGGTGTTGCAAGCTTTAGCGCTGTAAAAATGAATCGTATTGCGCTCGAAATTGAAGAAATCGCGGATGAAAGTATTCCTTTAATCCGGTTGACGTCGGATATCACCATCAAACAGTTGGAAAGCTCTATCGTGTTAGAAAAGGCTTTTCGACTGGCTAAAATCCCTGTCGAAGGCAACTCACAAGCGCTGAAAGACCTTACTCAGAAGACAGAAAACATCGCAAAAGTGTTGGAGTCTGAATTGACACAAGCGAAGCAAATACTCAGTGATGCAAAGAAGCATCGTCAAGCGAAGGGTGTTGATCAAGAGAGCCAAAACCGATACCAAACATTTGAAGCGTTAGAACGTTCTTATCACCAGTATGAGGTGGCTTTATTTCAATTACTCAAGCGCTTAAATAGTAATGAGCCAGTAGAACAACTTGCGCCGCAAGCACTCGCACTAGAAAATATGCAAAAGTCATTTAATACCGAAATTGAACATTTTCTACGCGATTTAGAGCAAAAAACAGCAACCTCTATTCTCATTACTGAGGATGAAGAACACAGAGCATTGCAGGGCACAATAACATTAGCTGTCGTTTCGATAATTCTTGGCCTTGTGATGGGGACGTTACTCAGCCGTCAAATTGTTCGCTCTGTGCTAAAAGTGAGAAATATAGCGGCTAAAATGGCAAATGGTCATTTTGATCAGCACATTGTGCCAGAGTCAAAAGATGAGATCGGCCAGTTGACGCAAAGTATGAACACCATGGCGGACTCGTTGAGTAAAACCGTTGGTGAGGTGATTCAAAGAGCAAACAGCATTGCAGGGCTGGTGACGGAATTAAATGTGTTGGCAGAGAATAACCGTAAAGCGATGCTTGTACAGCAAGAGAGCACTCAGCAAGTTGCGGCTGCAATGGAGCAAATGGCATCAACGATTACAGAAGTGGCGAGTAATGCTGAAGGTGCAGCGGAGTCGACTACTCGTGCAGATAACAGCGTTAAAGCGGCTTGTGAAACGACAGATGTGACACAAAAAATCTCCCATCAATTGGTGATTAACGCGGCTAACTCACAGAAAATGATCTTAGAGTTACAAGACAGCACACATAAAATTCAGAATTTCGTTTCAGTAGTTGATTCGATTTCAGAGCAAACCAATTTGTTGGCACTCAACGCTGCAATTGAAGCGGCAAGGGCGGGTGAACAAGGAAGAGGATTTGCGGTTGTGGCTGATGAAGTGCGCGCTTTGGCTTCTCGCAGCCAAGAAGCGACTCATGAAATCAGCAGTTTGATCCAAGTGTTGGTGAATAAAGCTCAAATTGCTGCAAAATCGATAGAAGATAATGACCAGCAGATCAGCGAATCATCAACACTCGTCGATAGTGCAAAAGCTCAGCTCTATTCGATAGCGGGAGCGTTAGACGAACTGATGCAATCTAACTTGCAAGTCGCCTCCGCCAGCGAGCAGCAAGCCGTGAGTGCTGAAGAAGTCAGCCAAAATTTGTTGGGTATTCGTGATTCAGGCGACAAAGTATTAGTGAGCACGGAAGAAACTGCTAACGCTAGTAATGATTTATCACAGCAAGCCAATGATTTAAAAGCGTTAATGAGCCAGTTTAGTGTGCGTAAATTAGCTTAACGTCAATAGTATTCGGATAGAAGAAAGGGCGACGTTGCTGTTCGCCCTTCTGATATTAATTATCTCTTCAATGCGCTGAGGACTTTGACCTTAGTAAAGGCATGGGCCTTTTTAACGAATATGGTTTTGACGTATGTAGCTTTGACGTAGACGTATATAGCTTTAACGGACGTAGCTGCTTAATCTGGATTGCTTGTTTCTTCGCCCATTGAATATGACAAATCTCCATTGCCAAACCAAACGCCATCGCAAAATAGACGTAGCCTTTATTGATGTGCAGCTCAACACCTTCCGCGATTAACAAACCGCCCAGCATCATTAAAAACAGTAATGCCAGCGTTTTAAAACCCGGATAACGGGTGACTAAGGCGTTAATGCGCGCTGCGGTTAATATCATGATCACCGCAGACGCTAAAATGGCCGCGACCATGATAGGAATGTCGTTAGTTAGACCCACCGCAGTGATTACCGAATCCATGGAAAATACCGCGTCAACCGCGACAATTTGCAGTAATACGACCGCAAGGCCAGCACTTACTGTCGTCGTATGTGAATGCTCATCAGGCATTAGCCAGTTCCACAACTCTTTTGCTGCTTTGAATAACAGAAAAGCACCGCCGAAGATGAGGATAAAATCTCGTCCAGATAATTCGTTGCTAAACCAAACGACTATCGGTGCAGTTAACGACATCAGCCAACTGATAGAAAAAACCAAACCAATCCGAGCGGTAACTGCTAACAAAATGCCTAAGTTACGCGCAAGCGGCCGCTGCTGAACGGGGAGCCGTTCACACAAGACGGAAATGAACACTACATTATCAACGCCAAGAACCACTTCTAAAGCAAGCAGTGTGGCAAATATCGCCCAAGTTTCGGGTAGTAGGAAGAGTTCTAACATGTGGCCTCCTTAAATAAGGGGGCACGGTGAAGGGGGGGATCAGTAAATATTGGTCGCCTGAAGGGGTCGTCCATTGTCAATAAAAGCCTCTGTTGCTAAGGAAGCGACAGTAAATCATTGACTGAACCACAAGACAAGAGGGCGATTTGTAACAAAATACATATTCATCTTATCGAACAACGCCCTACGAGCGATTTGTTCGCTCGCAGGCTAATTGTATCTTCAAAATGATGAGTCTTATTTAAATCTCGCTTTGCGATAGAACCTTAGTTTGCCGTGTTGATGAGGTGGCGCATAGTTGAACATTGCTCTCCGGGGTAACCAGGCAGAGCCTTAGCGGCTGAGCTACATGCCAGTTGTGCCGCTTGTTCGAGTCGTTCTGGGAGCGTACTCGCATTGACTGGCACCCAATTCATTTGCTCCCCAAGCCAGCTAGCCCAAGCAAACTCAACAAAATAAACCTGTTCATGCTTGCTGTAATAACCTGCATCTTGTAGTTCACCTGCCAAAGAGCGGTAGGGGTAGTCGGGTAGCTTACTTATGTGTGCAGGTAATTGATCGGGAGTTAGCGGGGCTCCTTTTTCATCGCGCAGCCATGTCCAGTGGTTGCCTTGCATGTCTTGCCAAAAGCTCTCCTTGTTGTCGAGGTGAGCAAGGATGTGGACGGTCACCTCTTTCACACCTTGCTGCCAAAGCGCCTTGGTTAGATGATGTCGGTCAACCAACCAATATTGGCCATCAGCATCTACGATTACCGGGATCTTTTTCTTTTTCATGTACTTCTTAAGTTGTGCTGGGCTTTTTGTCGCCAGTTTGGCTTGTGTTTTATCAACTTGTTGTTGACCAACCCCGGCCTGAGTGGGGTGTAGCTGATTAATATCCAGGCTGCACCAGTCCCCGATGCTACTGTCTGGCCCGCAAGGAGCGAGTGCCCATGCTTCCTGACTGATGATTGCGGCGGCAAGCAATATCCATCCTTTGCTCAACATACTATTCCTTTTGAATGATGACGGTACCAATGCAATCAAATGCATTGTTGAGTATTCAATATGTAAAAGTGAAAGTTTAGCCTTCACCGACCCTCTGCCTTGCATTGTAGGAGTTTGAAGCCTAACGGTACAGAAAACATCGATAAGGTGTTGGAGAATTTATCAGTCGGTATATAGTTTGATAAAAATCATATGGTTACAGTGAGGGTATGAAGTTATAACTTTGAATGAATTCATTAAAGTTTATCATTTTGAGTGTGCTTCTGAGTAGAGTGATTAGCGAGCCGTCAACACACTTTTGCCCCGTTATGTTCCTCCCCCTTTCAGGGGGAGGTTAGGAGGGGGTGCTGCTAGCAACCAACCAAGAAACACCCCTCCCTTTGAAGGGGAGGGAATTAGTTTCGTGAGCGTTGAGAGTATGCTATTTATGATGAGCGATATAGTTTGCTGAAACATGTGATATCCACTACAACCCCCAAAATTCTCTTTATTCGTTTTCCTCATAAATCAATACCTTGCGTAGTAAATCGGCAAGTTGATCTTGTTCTTTTTTAGTCAATACATTCAGCATTTTATCCATGTTTTCAACATGATCGTTTAACGCAGTATCAACACACTTAACACCTTTTGAGGTCAAAGTGACTTTGCAGCTTCGCCGG
>NZ_CAWNHY010000069.1:0-7235 GCF_963874335.1 Vibrio sp. V10_P2A27P122
AGATGTGTATAAGAGCCATTTTTTAAAGTTATCACTAAAAAGAGATACTTTTTGCCAGTTTGTGTACTCAACTTCTTTTGAGGTGTCAGTTTCACCGCCAGTCAATGACATGATGAAACGAATCATCACCTTATCGAAAAAGTGATAACGTGGATAGTAAAGAGCACCAGCGAAAACTCCGATTAGCTTGGGTTGCCATGCTGATTTACTGAGAAAGGTTTTAATATAGACACTTCCTTCTGGAGTATCTTTACCCTGCGCTTCTTTTCTTGCAGTTAAGTTGACACAAAAGAACGCCGCTTTAGCGAGTGCTAATTGCTCGGCATGTTTTTCTATAAATTGATAAAGCTTTTTATTTAAATGTCCGTAGCGAATAGAAGCACCAATTAAGACTCGATCGTAAAGAGCTAAATCAATATCCTCAATTTGATGTAAATCGGCAAGTTCGCAATCAAACTCAGAAAGTTCCTCTTTTATATAGTTAAGAATTTTCTTGGTTTGACCTTCACGGGAAGAATAGAGAAAAAGAGCTTTTTGCACGGGATATCCTTAACTGCGCCAAAACGTAGGGGTAAGCAGTATTAATAGTGTGAAAATTTCTAAGCGACCAAAGAGCATCGAAACAACCAATACCCATTTTGCACTGTCATTAACATCCGCAAAGTGTACGGAGACTTGACCCAATCCAGGCCCTAAGTTATTCAATGTTGCCGCGACGGCAGAAAATGCACTCAGTTCATCCATCCCTGTTGCGATCAATGCCAACATACACGCCACGAAGACCAGTGCGTACGCTGAGAAAAATCCCCAAACCGCGTCAACAACTCGCTGTGAAAGAGCACTTCCGCCCACCTTAATCGTATACACGGCTCTTGGGTGGATAAGGCGTTTCATCTCACGAGCACCTTGTAAGGTAAGCAATAAGATACGGATCACTTTCATGCCACCGCCCGTAGAGCCAGCACACCCACCTATAAATGAAGAAAACAGCAATAATACAGGTAAGAATAACGGCCAATCTGCAAAACCTGTTGTGGTAAAGCCTGCCGTCGTCGAAATGGATACCGTTTGAAATAGCGCCTGATCAAAAGCGTCATAAAAAGAGTCGTAAGAATGGTGTTTGAGTAAAATCGAAAAGCAAACCGCAAACAAAATGACTTGTATAAGAGCGAAAGCTCTAAACTCTGGATCTTTAAGGTAATATTTTGGATGAACACCACCTGTCGCAAACGCCGCGTAATGGAGAGTAAAATTACAGGCTGAAATGAGCAAAAAAACAACCGTAATTAAATTGATCGCATAACTGTCAAAATACCCCATGCTTGCATCATGAGTCGAAAACCCACCAATAGCGATCGTAGAGAAGCTATGACAAATCGCATCAAATAGGGTCATCCCTGCTGCCCAAAAAGCAGTCGCGCAGGCAATCGTTAAGCTTAAATAGATGTACCAAAGTGCTTTGGCGGTTTCGGCGATTCTTGGAGTAACTTTAGTATCTTTGACCGGGCCCGGGATCTCCGCCCGATATAACTGCATTCCCCCAATTCCCAATACTGGCAAAATGGCCACCGCTAGAACGATGATCCCCATCCCACCAAACCATTGTAAAAACTGCCGATAGAACAAAATCGCTTTAGGTAATTCATCTAACCCAACAATGACGGTTGCTCCGGTGGTGGTTAATGCTGAAAACGATTCAAAAAACGCATCAGTAACCGATACATTGGGGTTATCCGCTAACCAAAATGGTAATGAACCCGCACTACCGATAACCGTCCAAAACAGTACAACGATCAAAAAACCGTCTCTGGCTTTCAATTCATGTCGATAGCGGCGGTTTGGAAACCAAAAAAAACCGCCACACATCAATAATACAAAAAAGGTCGTGACAAAAGGTACACCTGCACCATCGCGGTACAGCAAAGCCACCAGCGCAGGGGCAAGCATAGAGACACTAAATAGCGCGAGCAAAAGCCCGACGATACGAATAATAGATCGAATTTGCATTGCTTTTTCTGAAGCGAAGCTTCTGACTTCCTAATTATTTTTTATGGCGGTCACTACAGCTTTTGCACCGCTTTTATTAATGATAGTTTGAGTAAAGGCATCAAGATGGCGCAATTCTATCTCAACAAGAAATTTAACCTGTTCTTTATAATCGGCTTCGACTTCTAATGCTTCATACTGCGCGATGATGGATTGAGCAATCGGCACAAAACCGTAGTCTAACGTTAGGGATAATTTTGTGGTGATTTTTTTCTCAATAGTTTGAAGCAGCTTGAGTGCTTGTTGTACTCCGCCACCATAAGCTTTAACTAACCCACCAGTGCCAAGACGAATCCCACCATAATAACGAGTGACGACGGCCGTTAACTCCCCGACACTCGATCCGGCTAGCTGCGCCAATATCGGTTTGCCCGCCGTCCCTGATGGCTCACCATCATCACTAAAACCCCACAACATCGAATCTTCCGGTCGTCCGGCAACAAAGCCCCAGCAGTTATGTCTGGCGTCGCTATGTTTTGTCTTTATTTGCGCAACGAAGGCTTTGGCAGCATCTACACTCGGAGTATGGGCCAAATAGGTAATAAAGAGGCTTTTTTTGATTTCCTCTTCAAATTGAGTGGGCAAAGCTGGAATTAAATAAGGTTGTTCGTTCATGTGAAATCATAGATCGAGCGGATGGCAAGAGTGTAACACGTGCACTTAAAAAAGCAGCGCTGATCTCCATTCGCACTCAATGTTAAACAGTTGTTTAAAAAATGTATTGAAATTAAACAATCCTCAGGTCAAACTAAACCGACTGGTCAAACCAGAACTATTAATACAACAAAAACTCTCACACACGATCTTAAGGTTGTATGTCACGGAGATAGACAATGATTTACCAAGCCAACACCCTACAGGTAAAGGAATTACAAGATGGTATTGCGGAGTTGCGTTTCTGCTCCAAGGAGTCAGTGAACAAACTTGACCTTGCCACTCTTGAATCGCTCAACCATGCACTTGATGCCCTAAAAGCCCACCAAGGACTGAAAGGCCTTATTCTTACTTCCGATAAAGAATCTTTTATTGTCGGGGCTGATATCACTGAGTTTTTAGGTCTCTTTGCTAAACCTGCGCAAGAACTCGACCAATGGCTGCAATTTGCCAATAGCATTTTCAACAAACTAGAAGATCTACCCGTTCCGACACTAGCCGCTTTAACAGGGCACGCGCTAGGCGGTGGATGTGAGTGTGTACTCGCTACCGATTTCCGTATTGGTGACGCGACCACCAGCATAGGATTACCGGAAACAAAGCTTGGTATTATGCCGGGGTTCGGTGGCTGTGTGCGTCTGCCTCGTGTAATTGGTGCCGACAATGCTATGGAAGTGATCACTCAAGGCAAAGCATGTCGTGCTGAGGAAGCCCTTAAAATTGGACTGCTCGATGCGATTGTTGATAGCGACAAACTGCTTGAGTCAGCACTCAAAACTATCACATCGGCCATCAATGAAACCGTTGATTGGAAAATGCGTCGCCAGCAAAAAATGTCCGCGCTGACACTCAGCAAATTAGAAGCCATGATGAGCTTCACGATGGCCAAAGGCTTGGTTGCACAGCATGCCGGACCTCATTATCCAGCGCCAATAACCGCTGTTATTGCAATAGAAGAAGCCGCGCGCTGTAGCCGTGATGAAGCATTGGCCATTGAGCGTAAACACTTCGTTAAGCTCGCTCATTCTGAAGCGGCGAAATCCTTGGTCGGTTTATTCCTCAACGACCAATATATTAAAGCACTGGCAAAAAAAGCGGCTAAATCAGCCAATAAAGAAACCGGACGAGCGGCGGTACTTGGTGCGGGGATCATGGGCGGTGGCATTGCTTATCAATCGGCAGTAAAAGGCGTGCCTGTTTTGATGAAAGATATTGCTCAATCGTCCCTTAATTTAGGTATGACCGAGGCATCTAAGTTACTTAACAAGCAGCTAGAGCGCGGAAAAATTGATGGTTTTAAAATGGCCAGTGTGCTGGCATCGATTACGCCTAGCCTGCATTATGCGGGGATTGAGCAAGCGGATGTGATTGTTGAAGCTGTGGTTGAAAACCCGAAAATCAAAGCCGCGGTACTAAGTGAAGTAGAAGCCAATGTTGGTGAGGATGCGGTTATCACCTCGAACACCTCAACCATTCCAATCAACCTACTGGCCAAATCACTCAAACGTCCAGAAAACTTCTGTGGTATGCACTTTTTTAACCCAGTACATCGTATGCCATTGGTGGAAATTATTCGTGGTGAACACACTTCCGATGAAACCATCAATCGAGTTGTCGCTTACGCGGACAAAATGGGTAAATCCCCCATCGTGGTCAATGACTGCCCTGGGTTCTTCGTAAACCGCGTACTTTTCCCTTACTTTGGTGGCTTTAGTTTATTACTGCGCGATGGCGCTGATTTCACGCAAATCGATAAAGTGATGGAACGTAAGTTTGGTTGGCCAATGGGCCCAGCTTATCTTCTAGATGTGGTCGGTATTGATACCGCTCACCATGCACAAGCAGTAATGGCACAAGGTTTCCCTGAACGTATGAGCAAACAGGGCCGCGATGCTATTGATGCACTGTTTGACGCCAATAAATATGGCCAGAAAAATGGCAGCGGTTTCTATCAATACACTTTAGATAAGAAAGGCAAACCGAAGAAAACTTTCTCTGAAGAGGTCCTCACTGTTCTTAACGTAGAATGTGGTGATAAACGTACTTTTGACGATCAAACCATCATTGAGCGCATGATGATTCCGATGATCAATGAAGTGGCACTCTGTTTAGAAGAGAAGATCATCGCCTCACCCCAAGAAGCGGATATGGCGTTGGTGTACGGCTTGGGGTTCCCTCCTTTTAGAGGCGGCGTATTCCGCTATCTCGATAGTCTTGGCTTACAAAACTACGTTGCAATGGCAAGCCAATACCAAGCATTGGGCGCGATGTATCATGTACCTCAACTGCTGCTTGATATGGCAGAAAAAGGCGAGACCTTCTACGGTGCTCAACAAGCAAGTTCTATCTAAGGAGAGATGTCCAAATGACTTCACATAAGAGAAATGTCGTAATTGTTGATTGCCTACGCACCCCGATGGGTCGTTCAAAAGGTGGGGCATTTCGTCATACTCGTGCGGAAGATTTATCTGCACATCTGATGAAAGGCATTTTAGCCCGTAATCCACAAGTCAACCCAAAAGAGATCGAAGATATCTACTGGGGTTGTGTACAACAAACCTTAGAACAAGGCTTTAACGTCGCGCGTAATGCGGCACTGTTAGCTGGCTTGCCGATTGAAATTGGTGCCGTCACCGTTAACCGTTTATGTGGTTCATCAATGCAAGCACTGCATGATGCCACCCGCGCCATTATGGTTGGTGATGCTGAAATCTGCCTTGTGGGCGGCGTTGAGCATATGGGACACGTACCGATGAACCATGGCGTTGATTTTCATCCAGGCATGTCAAAAACCGTTGCCAAAGCTGCGGGGATGATGGGGTTAACGGCTGAGATGTTAGGTAAAATGCACGGCATTAGCCGTGAGCAACAAGATGCCTTTGCCGCTCGTTCGCATCAACGCGCTTACGCAGCAACCGTTGAAGGCCGCTTCAAAAATGAAATCCTCCCCACTGAAGCTCATGCCGAAGATGGTACTCTGTTCACGCTCGATTTTGATGAAGTGATCCGCCCGGAAACCTCTGTTGAGGGGCTAGCACAGTTGCGTCCTGTTTTTGACCCAGCCAATGGTACTGTAACGGCAGGCACCTCATCGGCTCTATCCGATGGCGCATCGGCGATGTTGATCATGAGCGAAGAGAAAGCCAATGCGCTTGGCTTAAAGATTCGTGCGCGTGTGAAATCAATGGCCGTCGCTGGTTGCGATCCTTCAATTATGGGTTACGGGCCAGTTCCGGCGACCCATAAAGCGCTACAGCGTGCAGGCCTCACCATGCAAGATATGGATGTGATTGAGTTAAACGAAGCGTTTGCAGCTCAATCTCTACCTTGCGCGAAAGATCTTGGTTTGCTCGATGTAGTGGATGAGAAGGTTAACCTAAACGGAGGGGCGATCGCGCTGGGTCATCCTCTCGGGTGTTCTGGCACGCGCATCTCAACCACATTGATTAACTTGATGGAAGCGAAAGACGCCAAATATGGTCTAGCAACGATGTGCATTGGTTTAGGCCAAGGCATTGCGACTATTTTTGAGCGCCCATAACCATTCTGTTTTTCTTCTCACTGAAGAGTCTTTTAAGAGCCAGCACTGCTGGCTCTTCTTATTAGGTTATTTAGCTTGAAGCCAATCACGATAAAGTTGATCGCTACTGCCCAGATAATTTACCATCCACTCGATCAATTTATGATTATCATCTTTGCGCCATACTAAACAGCATTGACTAAGCAGTTTATCAACGGTGAGAACCCGTTCAACCAACCCACCATCAACAATCAAAGGTTGTGCAATGTGTCTTGGCATGTAGCCCACACCGACTTCATTTTTTAAGCATTCAATCGCACTATACCAATTCGGTAAAAGTAAGCGCCGTTGCTGCGGGTAGTGATCCGTATGCCGCTTGGGTAATACACTTGACGTGTCATCCAAACAAATCGCCGGGAACTGACTGACAAAATCTTCGGTTAAATAGGGCTCTTGAGCACAAGGGTGACGAGGAGACATTACAAATGCCCAATCCAACACACCCATGTCACGCACTTCAAAATCACCACCGACAGGAATCGCAGAGGTTGCACCAATCACAATGTCAGCTCGACCTTGCGCAATAGCTTCCCATGAGCCATTAAACACTTCCATGTTGATTTGCAGCTCAGCAAACTCAAACGTGCGATAAAAATCTTCCACCAGCGGTTTCATTTTGTCGAGTTTAACCACGTTATCAAGCGTCAATTTTAGCGTTTTCTGCCAACCATGCGCCGCGCGTTTAGTTTGTGAACGAATCTCTTCCATCTGCCTAAGCAATTGGCGAGCCTCCACCATAAACAGCTCACCAGCGGGCGTCAGTTCCACCTTTCTAGGTAAACGGCGAAATAGCAGCACATCCAAATCTTGTTCGACTTGGCGAACGCCGTAGCTGATCGCTGACGGCACTTTATGCAAAACCTCCGCAGCGGCGGTAAAACTACCCAACCGTGCGACAGTATCAAGCATTTCTAATGAGGATTTAGAAAACATAAGCCTTCAATTTTTTTGATGA
>NZ_CAWNHY010000070.1:0-7113 GCF_963874335.1 Vibrio sp. V10_P2A27P122
GCTATCGCATCCGCCAGCGCGTCTTCTTCTGTGTATTCTGGAAGCTCAAGATCCGTAAGGTCGCTCTCGTCTTCCTTTTCTTCTTCTAGAGAAGGCTCGCTAATTGAAGCAAGTGCATCTTCTTCACTGAATTCAGGCAAGGCTTGCTCATCAATCGCTTCAAAACTTTCTTGAGCAACAGGCTCTGACGCCGCATCTTGAGGCTCGGCTATCGCATCCGCAAGCGCGTCTTCTTCTGTGTACTCTGGAAGCTCAAGATCCGTAAGGTCGCTCTCGTCTTCCTTTTCTTCTTCTAGAGGAGGCTCGTTAATTGAAGCAAGTGCATCTTCTTCACTAAATTCAGGCAAGGCTTGCTCGTCAATCGCTTCAACACTTTCTTGAGCAACAAGCTCTGACGCCGCTTCTTGAGGCTCGGCTATCGCATCCGCCAGCGCCTCTTCTTCTGACTGCTCTGGCAGTTGGACTTCGGAAAGCTCGCTCTGTGACTGTTCTTCTAGCGATGGCTCATTAAAGGAAGCAAGGAGATCTTCTTCTTCGAACTCCACTAACTTGTCATCGTGGAGCTCCTCAACATGGTCCTTTGCCGATGATTCTGCTGAATTAGTTTGAAGCGGCTCAACATCAGCTTGGCTTGGTTCTTCGTCTTCTAGCTCACCAATGTCCCAGTCTTCATCTTGTGGAACTCCAAATTCGTTAGGGCTGACTTCTGGTTTGCTAACCTGTGCGGGTTCTATTTTTTCCGGGGATGTCGAGCTGCTTAGAGGTTGCTCCTCATTCGGCTTCAGATCCGGATAACTTGCCCCTTCAATTTCTGGGTTAAAATCAAATGAGTCGTCGATAAATTCTTCATCAATGTCGCCATCAACCACTCCCATCTGTTCATCATCCAGTAGAGGATCTTTTTCAGGAGCGGCACTTAGCAGATCGTCAATGAAGATGTCGCTGTTAAACTCGGAATCTTCAACGCTATCGTTTTCATTATCCAACAACTCGCTATTTTGCTGTTCGGCCTCTTCGATATTCTGAGCATGCAGCTCGATTTCCAGCAACTCTTCAAATAATGCCGTACCATCTTCTTCAGCGAGACTATCCTTATCTTCAGCACCTTCTTGCTCTTGGTCTGCCTTTTCAAACTCAAGTGATTCAGAACCATTGTCAGTAAATAGTTCGTCCAATAGCTCTGTACTATTCTCATCCAGCTCGGTTTCAATGTCGGATTCCGTAGTTTCTTCACCCAATAACTCATACAGAGTTTGATCACCAGTGAAGTCAACATCATCAATATCTTCTTCGCTCGAAGCGATGTCTTTATCGGGCTGCACAAGTTCTTCAAGTAAGTCGGTGCTTTCCGATAAGTCTGTCTCGTTCTCTTCATCATCACCGAGTAGCTCATCGAGCAGTTCGACACTGTCACTATCAATTGCTAGGACGTCTTCATCTTGCTCTTCTAATAATTCATCCAGCAGCGCTGTTTCAGTGGAGGAATCAGTTTCTATTGAGGTGAGGTCAGATTGCGCTTCAATCGTTGCGAATAGATCATCAAGTTCACTATCCGACGCTAGCTCTGCTTCTTTTAAATCGAAGTTACCGCCGGTTTTTGCTAGCTCGGGCTCTTCTGAATCCAAGTTGAAATCATCTTCGGACTCATCCAATAATGAATCAAAGTCAAAACTATCATGATGATCGTCATCACTATTGGCGGCAAACAAATCGTCAAGTAGCGATTGATCTAAAGTATCGCTTCCGAGATCTTCAGCTTTATCATCTCCAGCCAATAACGCGTCAATGTCGTCTTCAGAAATGGAATCATCATCATCGGATAAATCAAATTCTGTTTCGCTATCATCTTCATCTAATAACGCTTCGTCTAAAGCTCGCGCCATCTCATCGAGACCGACAGCTTTTTCGTCAGCACCAACACTGATGCCGTTACTGCTAGCGGTCAAATCTTCTAAATCCGCAGCAAGATCACCATCATCGCCGATACTCGCAAATGGGTCTTCGCCATCTTCACCTTCGAGGTTGAAGTCTAAATCTGTATCGTCTAAATCGGCAAAAATGTCCGATTCTTGCTCAGCATTGTCATCGATTTCATCATCCAGTGTGATGTCGTCACCAAATAACTTCTCACTATCATCAGACTCACCAAACAAGTCATCATCCAGCATTAAATCATCGTCAATATCTTCAAGGCTGCCAGCAGCCATTGGCGTTATGGGCTCTTGATTACCTTGAGTGACAACAGGCTGCTCCGTTGGCTTGGATCGGCGGCCAAGCAACATCACAACCAGTAAACCAATTAACAGACCAGGAATAATGGCGAGAGCGGCGACCAACCAAGAGTTGGAAAGCAGTTGATCAAGTGCACTTGGTGCAAGCTTTTGCGCCTCTAATGCTTTTCTACGTTCTTCATCAAGTAGCTTTTCAACTTCAGAGCGAATGCGGTTTTCGTCACCGAGTTCTCCTTTGAGTGCATCGACTTCAGATTGAACATCTGCCAGCATCAAACGTAACTTATGATTTTTCTCTTCAAGCGCCAGTAATTCAGTATCAGATTTCGCAACTTGTGTGCCAATATCTTTTAGCACAGGTTCACTCTTCGTCTTTTCAACAACTGGTTGAGCGACAGTAGAGGCAATTGTTTTTTCAGGCAAAGCTGTAGAAGCAGCAGTAACAGGCGCTGTTGGCTGCGCCGTATTAGCATTCAATTTGGCTTGATGCGCGGCCATGATATTGACCGCTTCTTGGGTGGGCGCACTATTTACCTGTGCCAATGATGGAACACGTAAGTTGCTACCTGGGATCAAACTGTGAATATTTTGATTTTCGAACGCCTGAGGGTTTAGCCGATAAATGGCCAGCAGGGTTTGTTGTACAGTGACGTTATTCGATGGACGTAGTCGAGTGGCAATAGACCACAAAGTGTCGCTGTCTAAGGTTGGCCCAAAAAACGTCGATGGTTGGCTATTAGCCTGCTGAAGATTACGAGTTTGAGTGAGATTTTCTGAAAATTGAGGAGAAGACTGGATCTCACCATTCGGCCCAACCAGGCGAATGCTCTCGGCACTAACGATAGAAGTCTGAGTCACGGCAACCATTGCTATCGGCAACAGTAGACGCTGAAAAATTTGACGCATATAAGGCTCAGCTATGTGCTTGGAATAAATAAATACGATGATCTGTTTAATATATCGGATAACGCTAGCAAAACTATAGGACGCAAGGTAAAAAATGTGTCACGACTACGATAATCGCAGGAATCTCACACATTTTTCCCCGCTAAGTGAGCTTGCTCAGACAAAAACAGTACCATAATAAAAAGAAAGGCCAGCATTGGCTGACCTTTTTAAATAGTACTTAAGCTTACTCTGCGTCTATTTTTGCCCAAGTGTCACGTAGACCCACTGTGCGGTTAAAAACCAACGCTTCTGGTTTAGAATCTTTCGAGTCAGCACAGAAATAACCCATGCGCTCAAACTGATAACCTTGCTCCGCGTGTGCCGACACCAAACTAGGCTCAACAAAACCATTAATTTTAACCAATGAATCCGGGTTAATAGTTTCGGCAAAGTTGTCAGCTGCCGCCGGGTTGGGAACGGTAAATAGGCGATCATACAAACGAATTTCAGCTGGCAAGGCTTTATCGGCAGATACCCAGTGAATAACACCTTTCACTTTGCGTCCATCAGCCGGGTTTTTACCCAGAGTATCCATATCGTAAGTGCAGAATATTGTCGTAATATTGCCTTGTGCATCTTTTTCAATGCGCTCTGCTTTTATTACGTAAGCGCCGCGTAAGCGAACTTCTTTGCCTAGCACTAAACGTTTGTATTTCTTGTTGCCTTCTTCACGGAAATCTTCACGTTCAATCCACAATTCGCGAGTAAATGGAACTTCACGTTCGCCCATTTCAGGCTTGTTTGGATGATTTGCCAGCGTTAACGTCTCGACTTTACCCGCCTCAAAGTTTTCTATCACCACTTTTACAGGGTCAAGAACCGCCATGGCGCGAGGCGCATGTTCGTTTAAGTCTTCACGGATACAAGACTCTAACGAACTGAATTCGATCATATTTTCCTGTTTTGTCACACCTATGCGTTTGCAAAACTCACGAATCGATGCTGGTGTGAATCCACGGCGGCGTAAACCTGAAATCGTCGGCATACGTGGGTCATCCCAACCATCCACTAATTTTTCCGTAACCAGCTGGTTTAGTTTACGCTTAGACATTACCGTGTATTCAAGGTTTAAACGGCTAAACTCATACTGATGTGGTCGACAATCAATCGTGATATTTTCCAACACCCAATCGTACAGACGGCGGTTATCTTGAAACTCTAGGGTACAAATTGAGTGCGTGATCCCTTCCAAGGCATCCGAGATACAGTGGGTAAAATCGTACATTGGATAAATGCACCATTTGTTACCCGTTTGGTGATGCTCAGCGAAACGAACACGGTAAAGCACAGGATCGCGCATCACCATAAAGGATGACGCCATGTCAATCTTGGCACGTAAACACGCTTTGCCTTCTTCGAAACCACCAGCGCGCATTTTCTCAAATAGGGCTAGGTTTTCTTCAATGCTGCGATCGCGGTACGGACTTGGCTTACCTGCTTGAGTCAATGTACCTCGATATTCACGGATCTCTTCTGGACTGAGCTCTTCAACATAAGCCAGACCTTTTTGGATCAGCTCAACCGCGTATTGGTATAGTTTGTCAAAATAATCTGACGAATAACAAACATCACCAGACCATTGGAAGCCGAGCCATTTCACGTCAGCTTTGATTGACTCAACGTACTCCATATCTTCTTTTTCAGGGTTTGTATCGTCAAAACGTAAATTACACTGTCCCTGATAGTCCTGAGCAATACCAAAGTTTAAGCAGATAGATTTAGCATGACCGATGTGCAGGTAACCATTTGGCTCGGGCGGAAAACGAGTATGCACACTTGTGTGTTTGCCATCCGCTAAATCTTTATCAATGATTTGGCGAATAAAATTCGATGGACGAGCCTCAGCTTCACTCATCTATAGCACCTCAAAATTATTTAGTATCGTCAGAAGATTTTTCTGTATGTAAGAGCAGTAATGCTTGCAGAAACAGAAAGTTTGTCGCTAATGATCCACAATTATCCGCTCTTGCACAATAAAAAGTGGGCATTTCCTGCGATTATTTCAAGACATTGCCTTTTGTCTGGCTAAGCTAAGCAAAATTTCAGGCAAAGGGCGTAAGAAATAGGCAAAAGCTACCGTTGTGGGCAGCCTTAAATTTGAATAGCGCTCATTTGATGAATAAGAAAAACCTCTGCATGAAGCAGAGGCTTTAAAATAACCTAATCATCGGTTGCGATTAAGACTAAGGAAGTTTCACGCTAGAAAGATCTTCGTTTGCATTGATAGACTTCATCTCACCAGCAACGATTTCAGCAAGAGGGCCTAAGATAACTTGTAGGTTATTAGTACCCAGTTTCACCACACCCATTGCACCCAATGCTTTTAATGTTTTCTCGTCGATAATGCTCATGTCATTGACAGATAAACGTAAGCGAGTGATACAAGCATCGATGTTAGATAGGTTGCTGTGACCGCCTAGAGCTTTAAGGTATTGTTTAGCGAGCTCAGAAGACTCTTTCGCGCCTGATACTTTGCTATCGCTGTCGTCATCTTCGCGACCTGGTGTTTTAAGGCCAAATTTCAAAATAACGGTACGGAAAATCACATAGTAGAGAGCAAAGAACACAATACCTTGAACTATTAGCATGTACCAATTAACCGCCAGTGGATTACGTGATGACAATACCATATCCACAAGGCCTGCAGAGAAACCGAAACCCGCAATCCACTGCATTGAAGCAGCAATGAATACTGATAGACCCGTCAATGCTGCATGCAGTACATATAGTGCAGGAGCAAGGAACATGAACGAGAATTCTAGAGGTTCAGTTACACCGGTAAAGAATGAAGCAAAACCAGCTGCAATCATAATAGAAGCAACTTTCTCTTTATTCTTCGCTGTAGATGTGTGGTAAATAGCCAATGCCGCACCAGGTAGACCGAACATCATAATAGGGAAGAAGCCTGCTTGGTACATACCCGTTACACCTGGGATACCAGTACCCTCAGCGATAGATTTTGCACCACCTAAGAAGTTAGGAATGTCGTTAATACCCGCAACGTCAAACCAGAATACTGAGTTCAGTGCGTGATGAAGACCAACAGGGATTAGCAAGCGGTTAAAGAACGCATAGATACCTGCACCCGCAGAACCTAGACCTTGAATCGATTCACCAAACGATACTAGACCACCATAAACATGCGGCCATACATACATCAGAACGAAGGCGATAAAAATACCAGCAAACGACGTCAAAATAGGTACTAGGCGTTTGCCAGAGAAGAAGGCTAATGCTTTATGCAGTTCTACAGTAGAGAAGCGATTGTAGATTTCAGCAGAAACAATACCTACTAAAATACCAACAAACTGGTTGTTGATTTTACCAAAAGCAGCAGGAACTGCGCTTGGATCAATACCTTGGATCTGTGCAACGGCTCCTGGAGAAAGTAAAGTCGTCACGACTAAGAAACCAACAAAACCCGACAATGCAGCAGCACCGTCTTTATCTTTAGACATACCGTAAGCCACACCAACAGCAAACAGTACAGACATGTTATCAATGATTGCAGCACCTGCTTTAATCAGGAATGCAGCCAAGGCACTGTTTGAACCCCACCCATTTGGGTCGATCCAATAACCAATACCCATTAGTATCGCGGCAGCTGGCAATGTGGCAACTGGTACCATCAACGCCTTGCCTACTTTTTGAAAGTATCCAAGAATATTCACCTTAAGTTCCCCCTATAGGATTTAGGATTTTTTGTATTTGGTTGAGCCACTTATTTTAGTCGCTCAATTTAGTCAAACTCAGTTTATGATATTAATTTTGCTCCGCAAATTAAAACCTTATCATTTGTGATCATAATCACCACAATCTGCCAAATACCAAGGTTTTTGCTAGCGAGATCATAAAACTTATTTTACAATTAAAAAAAATGGAAATTAGGCGATAATATTTGCCTGTTTCATCGTCGAATAGCATGTAAGCTAAA
>NZ_CAWNHY010000071.1:0-7064 GCF_963874335.1 Vibrio sp. V10_P2A27P122
AACTTTTTATTAGATGATTGCAGCTCTAACGTTCTCTCTTTTACCTTCTGCTCTAAATCTTGATTAAATTCAGCCAGCTTACGATTATTGTCCTCCAAGGCTAGATTCACCACTTCGAGCTCGCTATTGCGTTTTTCTAACTCGATAGCCAAATGTTCTCGCTCTTTTGTCAGACGATAAAACTCCGCTGCTTTTGAAACGATCAATTTTAGGTTTTCGTTATCCCATGGTTTGCCAATATAGGTATGAATTCCGCCGGAATTTACTGCCCTGACGGTTGACTGAATATCACTATATCCAGTAAGCAGGATACGAATCGTCTCAGGATATAATTCTTTTGATTTTGCGAGAAAATCGGCACCATCCATCTCTGGCATCCGCATATCAGAGATAATAATAGAGACCTCATGTTGCTCTAAATATTCCAAGGCTTCCTTTCCGCTATTAAAAGAAACTATGTCATAATCTGTACGCAAAACCCTCGTTAGTGATTTTAGAATTTCGCTCTCATCATCTAGCAGCAGAAGGCTAAGTCTATCACCACCAATCTCTATTTTTTGTGCGACATTTTCCATCGTTCCTCCTCCATTCTAGACAAATAACTGACCACGTCGTCTGATGATAATGCCTGACTCACCAAATGCCCCTGGATAATGGAACAGCCCAAGGTTTTCAATTTATCCGCTTGCTCCTGAGTATCAACCCATTCGGCGATCACTCCCATTTCAAGTGATTCAGCACTGTCTATCATTGCCCTCAGAATAACTTCATTGGACGCTGATTTGCCAATTGCTTGAACAAATCGTCCATCAATTTTAAGTACATCGAAAGGCATTTCGCACAGATATTCATAGCCCGCATATCCAGTTCCAAAATCATCCAGTGCACAGCTCAATCCCAACCCTTTCAGTTTACTGAGTTCTTGTTTCGCCTGAATAAAATCCTCAATAAAGTCATGCTCCGTTATCTCTATTGACAAGTTATTCAAACCGCAACTGAGCTTTGTAGTTAGCTTAGTCAATAATTCGTAAAATTGCCCATTTATCAACATGTTCCCAGGCACATTAACACTGATATTTCGATCTTTAATTAGTTTCTGATGTTGTTTGATGAACATCAGTACGTCTTCCAATATTTTTTCGGTCAACACTTTAGTTAAACCATACTGCTCAATTATGGGTAAGAAACTGGCTGGATATTGCCACTCATTCTCAACTGTTTTGCGCCTAGCTAATGCTTCAAATCCACAAACATCACCAGTTACCGTCGACAGTTGCGGCTGATAAAACGCGCAGAAATAGCGTCTATCGATATCGTTTAATACAGAAAATAGCGCCAATAACTCTCGGGATTGAGGATCATTATCGAGCCAGTAAATTGGCAGTTGATGGTGCAAACGCACTCGCGAGCGTTCATTAAGGTCAGCAATAGATATATCATCGACTTGATGCAACGATTTGACATCACAGAGCAAAACCGTGTATCTGGTTTTAATAAGATGTGTGTCGACTTCAACAGGCTGAGAGAGTCGCGAACATAGGCGCATCACAACTTGATAACCTTTGGGGCTGTATGGAATGCACATAAACAGCTTATCTTTGTAGCGATATATGGTTTCCGGCTCTGTATTACCATCACTCAGATGCCACGCCAGCGTTTTAATAAATTGATTACCAAGCGCTCCGCCGTATTGATGGTTAATTTCGTCTAGATTAGCAATATTCACCATGACCAAAGCGTATGAGGAGTCACCATGTTTTTTCAATTCGATAATCTGTTCATCTAACGTACGCCGGTTTTTTAAGTTCGTCAGCACATCACTACCTAGCAATGCTTCACGCTCCAATAAACTCAAACGTATGGTTTCAATCAGATCCTCTCTATCCCATGGTTTTTGGAGAAAACGATGCAATTTCCCTTCGTTCAAAGCACGAGACAAACCTTTGATGTCAGCTTGACCAGATAGAATAATGGTTACAACATGAGGATACTTATTGCGAATATTGACGACCAGCTCTGTCCCATCCATATTAGGCATTCGATAATCAGAAATCACAATTTCGATAGGGTGCCGCTCTAAAATAGTCAGAGCCTCAAGGCCGCTACTCGCACAATGAACCACAGAAAAATGCGGTTTGAGTTCACGTGTTAAAGCTTTAAGTACCGCTGGCTCATCATCTACAAGCAGAATTTCTTTATATCGAAACATACAATTACCCCAATCCTTTCATCGAATGATGAGGTGCAACATAAAGCGGTAAACGAATATAGACGCAGGTTCCTTGACCTATCGTCGACTGAATTTCAATTTTCCCGAGGTGCTCTTCTATGATTTCTTTCGCAACAGATAATCCAAGTCCTGCGCCATCACCGATACGCTTGGTGGTAAAAAAAGGATCAAAAACGTACACTAAATCTTCCGGACAAATGCCTTTACCGTTATCGCATACCGATAGACAGACACTAGATTTATTCTCGATTAATAAGCTGTTTTCCATATACAAGGCGACAGTGACTTCACCATCAGTATGAGAGAATGACTGTAACGCATTGACTAACAAATTAATCAGTACTTGTTGGAGCTTATGGGTTTGCCCTAGAACATAAAATGGTATTTGAGGAGGTTCATAATTTAAGCGTGCTTTCAGCTTCATTTCACCCAACACCATATTAGTCGCAGAGCTAACCACGTCTCTTAAATCGACCATTCCAACTGATAATTTGGACTCGTGATAATACACATTCAAGCTCGCTACAATGTTTTTAATACGCGAAAGCCCCTCTAAACTTTCCACAATGATAGACTCGCTATCATCAAGTATTTCTGCCAACTGACGGTCGTTGATCTGCTGGATCTCTGGGTGTGCCTTCACTTGGGCAAGATAGGAACTTAACGTGTTGAAATTACTCATCACAAAGCCGAGTGGATTATTGATTTCATGCGCAACACCGGCGGCCAATTTACCTAAAGAAACCCTTTTTGCATCTTGCTCATTTCGTTGAAGATCACTACTACTCTCCCGCATAGACGACAGTAATTTTAAGGCCATCTCAACCAGTAACATGCCTTCTTGGATTTTTTCTAATTCACTTAAGTCAAAAGCATTCAGCGTTGTTCGCGCAAGAAACAGGCTATAGCGCCGCGTCAGTGAGGAGACGGAAAAGGTAACGCCACTTTTCCAAGCAGGAAAGTCATTGTGATAGTCTGAGAATTTCCCCGCCTCATTGGCTAAATCAGGGAAGTAACTAAACTCCGTATCGGCTAAGACCGGGTATGTGCTTAACTTAATTGTATCGGTGATTGGAAAACTAGAACGCAGTATCTTGAGCCTCTGCTCAGAATTGTAAGAAAATAGCACGATATGTGTATTAGGGAATAAAGGCTGAACATGAGTAATAAACTGATCTAACTTGTCTTCTTGTGATTGATTTGAAAACATAACTCCTAGCAAAGAAAGTACGACGTAGTGAAATGTTGAGTCCAAGCTGTGTTCTTCTTGAAAGCGTCTATTCTCTTCCTGTTGCTGGGTTTTACTCACATGCATACTCCCTAATCAAATAACGATAATTTTCACTCTATTGCTAGTGTAGCCAATTCGATTGCGTCTATCGGCAACGTAATGATGAATTCAGTACCTTTATTCACTTCGCTATGAACTGCAATGGTGCCTTTATGACCATTGATGATCCCGTACGAAACTGATAAACCTAATCCTGTGCCGGACCCAACCGCTTTGGTGGTAAAGAAGGGTTCAAAGATGCGATCTTTAATCGCATCAGGAATACCGCTTCCCGTATCTTTAATGCGAATTTCAACCTGTTTCTCATTTAACTTAGCTAATGAGATGGTGATGGTGCCTTCTCCGACAATCGCCTGACTTGCATTGACAAGAATATTAAGAAGAACTTGGTTAATCTGCATTGGCTGGCAATACACGTCAGGCACGTTTTCTTGATATATCTTCTCTAAAGTAATGTTGTATTTGATTTCGTTATTGATGATTTTCAGCGTTGATTCGATACAGTTTTCCAAATTTGCATAGCTCCATTCAGAACCATCAACGTGTGAAAACTCTTTCAAATTTTTCACAATGGCCATTACTCGAGATGAACCTTCTAGTGATTCTGAAATCAAATCTGCCGTATCTTCTAAAATAAAATCAATCTGTTTCTCTTGTAGTAATGACTCACACTTTGCCGCTAGAGCGGTATCATTTGCTTGTGAAACCTGCTGTTTTATCCCTTCTAAAACGGCGGCTAGCGTTTGAAAATAGTCACTCAGTGTTTGAATATTGGATGTGATAAACCCTACTGGATTATTGATCTCATGGGCGATACCTGCTGAAAGCTGCCCAATAGAGGCCATTTTCTCTGATTGCAGTAGTTGTCCTTGTGCATCTTCGAGTTTTTTAATCAACACTTTTTGCGCTTGATGTTCTTGCTCTAATTGATGAGAAATGCGCTTAAGTTCCTGCTGCTGGCTAGCTTGTATCGTTACGTCATAGACACATATACAGACATGCTCGATAGTCCCATCTTCACTATGAATAGGGATGATCTCCAAATCTTGATACATCTGTTCTTCTTCACCCGATACAGGGCGGGAACTTTTAAAGGGCAATAGGTGAGGCTTCTGCTCCCAGCTACTAAAGCTTGAAGTTTCAATCACCAATGCCGTATCAATTTTTCGTTTAAGGTAGTCTGCGGAATGAGGAAATAGTTCAAGTATGTTCTTTCCTTGCATCACATCACCATCAAAAATGACTCGGGATTGGAAATAGTCATTAGCTTTCACGATAATGTAATCCTGTCGTACTATGCACAACGCAAAAGAGAGTTGATCCAGCAGATCAGAAAGCAGTAAGCGGCTTTTTCCCATTCCAAACTCCTACATCAACTCATCGAGGTGAATGAGTACCTTATCCAATTCGTTGTCTGCAAAACAGATGATGGTTTTAGCAGAGAATGACGCTTTTTCGACTAAAAAAGAGATTTCCATAATTAAAGATAGCTTCCACTGAGAAATGGGAAGCGGCTGTGTTGACGGATAAAACAGCACTGGAGACTGAATTTTAGTTTTTATGTCTATTTGCTGACATAGACCCTTTAGACTTGCACCAGATAAAATATTCGAGATATCTAAAATGCTCTCCTCTAGGCTCACGACATCTTGAGCATCACCTGTTGATTGTTTTAGATCGCTCACTATCTGTTCACAGCCTTTTCTGCTCATTAAGGTCACTAACTCACCATCCATGCCACCAAAAAAAGACTGCCGAGTGTAGTAATAATCGGTTTCATAAGATTGCAGTTGCGCTAAATCCTCATCCGTTGCCACTCCAATACTGGGTACAGATATAGTGACGTGCAAATTAAGCAAGGTAGCCAGTTTATTTGCTGCTCTGCCCATTGAGATATTCATAAATTCTTGCAGGGCGTCTTTATGGTCTTCTGAAAGTGCCATTGTCATAATAGTCCTACCTCGTGCAATGTTTGTTTTAGCTGTGCTGGGTCAAGTGGTTTTTGCAAAAAGGTGACTGCACCGAGTTCTCTTACGCGCTGCTGAGCAAAAGGTTGAATATCGGCACTAATGACAATGACAATGCTTTTAGCATCAACGCTGTGCAGATATTCTAGGACTTGGAAGCCATCCATTTCTGGCATGGTCAAATCTAAAAACATCACTTCAGCGCACCCATTTTGGTAATTGACTAGGGCTTCTTTGCCATTTTGGGCTTCGCTGATTTCTACATCCCACTCTTCAGGAATCGCCCTCATTACCGCTTTTCTCGACATCTTTGAATCGTCTGCTATTGTAATTTTAATTGCCATGCTCGCTCCCTCTAATCAAAAAAAGTAATTATATAATTACTCAATAAATATGGGTTTTAGCTCAACTAATACGCTTGCAATGGAACTTGGTACACCGTCAATCAGTGTTTGGTAGCTCTCATTTTCCCTACATGCTTCTATGCGATTTGCAAGCCCCACAATACTTCCAAGTACAACAGATTTGTCATCTGAAAAAAAATCACTCTTACTTTGATTAAGAACGATCTCTCCAATCTCTGAACCGTATCCCCATATCATCAGCATGTATGCCGTTACTATGTAGTAATCAGCATATTCTTGTTGAAGCTCTAAGAAAGAATCAACATTATGGATATCAGCGCCTTCCTCCATCAAAATCAATTTTCCGATTGCGGTAAGCAAGCTTGAGACAAACACCCGATCTTTATCTTGTAAGGAGTACCCCAAGTTTTTAGCCAGTAAACGGGATATATAGCTCACCCTCAGCGCCTGTTCTGAAATATCTTGGTGGGCCTTTTTTGAAACTAAGCTGTTAGCGTGATGGCTCAATAACGATATGGCGATGCTCTCCACTAAAGTCGCACCTAAACGTCCAACAGCTTCCGATAATGAATCAGTGGTTCGACGAAAACCCAAGTAAGAAGAATTGGCAATTTGAAACACTCGTGCGACTAATACAGGCTCATGGCTAATGGTGTCTGCGATTGATTGAAGATCACAAGTAGGAGAGGCAATAGTTTGTTGTAAACGGTGTATCGAATTGGGTAATACCGGAAGATCTTTCAAACTTCCGAGTTTAGTTCGGCACTCATTGTTAAACGGCATTTGATAAAGACGTTCGGTACATTCAAATAAGCGTTCAAAGTCCTCTTGTGTGAATGGCTTAGGCAGAACGAAGTGGGAATACGCATGCGCTTTTTGAGGCAAATTCTCCTGCGTATTCCCAGTTAAAAGAGCTCTCACTACTTGCGGGTAAGTCTGCTTTACCTCTTCTAACAGCTCATCGCCACATTTATGCGGCATGAGTAAATC
Source organism: Vibrio sp. V10_P2A27P122 (assembly GCF_963874335.1). Classification (NCBI taxonomy): domain Bacteria; kingdom Pseudomonadati; phylum Pseudomonadota; class Gammaproteobacteria; order Vibrionales; family Vibrionaceae; genus Vibrio; species Vibrio sp. V10_P2A27P122. The sequence continues at coordinate 6,844 of NZ_CAWNHY010000071.1, forward strand.
TGAAATGATAATGGCTGGCGGTTGGCAATTATACTTATTCCATTCTGACAACCAATCTAGTGGCTCTGAAACGAGTATAATTTCCCATTCTGGACGAATACGCCTGATCAAACGAGCAATGGCTTTAAGCATAAAAACATCATCATCTATGCACATGACCTTCAAATGTACTTTTTCCATTTGATTCTCACTTAGCTTCATTGTTTTATTTATTCATATAT
>NZ_CAWNHY010000072.1:0-7062 GCF_963874335.1 Vibrio sp. V10_P2A27P122
GAATTATTAGTATTTGAGATGAGAAAAATTGTGCTTTAGATATACATGGGCTTTTAGCGTATCGCAATGAGTAAAATCAGTATTTTATTCTGGCATTGTTAACTAACTCATTGTTTTTGAAATGCATGTTTATCAATACTCAAAGTTTTGTTGCGTTATGAAAACTTATCTTTCATTACTGATTGTTTGAATTTGCCTTGTTCGGACATTAAGGGTTTATTTTTGTGTTCAGTTTATTAGCCGTTTATTGAGGAGGAGGATGGTGTTAGGATTCAAGAAAAAGAAAAGCAGTAGCTAGGAATAAAATGAAACGTTGGTATTTGTTGTATTGTAAACGTGGCGATCAGAGGCGTGCTAAAGCACACCTTGAAAACCAAGGTGTCGAATGTTTCTACCCAGAAATTGAACTAGAGAGAATTCTTCGGGGTAAGCGGCAAGTTGTCAAAGAGCCACTTTTTCCCTCCTATATGTTCATTTACTTTGATTTTGAAATTGGCCCAACCTTTACTAGTGTGCGCTCTACTCGCGGTGTGGTTGATTTCATCCGATTTGGTTCACATCCGAAGGAGTTGGACAGTGATTTGATCGAGGAATTGAAGTTACTCGACCAGTTAAAATTACCGGTAGCATCGTTCAATATTCCAGAAAAAGGGCAGGTAGTTCGACTTAAGGGTGGGCAGTTCTCAGGAATTGATGCCATTTACCAAGAGCCCGATGGTGAGACGCGATCGATTATGCTGGTTAAAATGATCAGCCAAGTGATACCGATGAGCATTGATAATAAGCATTTAGAATTAGATTCGTGATTGACTCTCTACAGTAAGCTCTTTAGACAAATAAAAGGCGCATTTTGCGCCTTTTATTTGCTTTATTAGCCAGCGTTTTGGTTAGTACGCTTCATTATGCACCGCTTTGACAGCTCGGCCTGACGGGTCAATACAATTTTTAAAGGATTCATCCCACTCTATTGCTTTGGCGGAAGAACAAGCTACAGAAGGACCTCCAGGAACGCATTGTGCAGCAGACTCTAACGGGAACAGCTCTTCGAAGATCTCGCGGTAAACATACCCTTCTTTTGTCGCTGGAGTATTATATGGGAAGCGGTATTTTGCTGTTTCCATCTGTTGATCGGTAACTTTTTCTTCAGCAACACTCTTTAGTGTGTCAATCCAGCTATAGCCCACACCATCGGAAAATTGCTCTTTTTGACGCCAAGCAATCGAGGCTGGCAGATAATCTTCAAAGCACTCACGTAGAATGTGTTTTTCCATCTTGCCATTGCCACACATTTTGTCAGCAGGGTTAAGCCTCATTGCAACATCAATAAACTCTTTGTCTAGGAAAGGAACGCGTCCTTCCACTCCCCAAGCCGCTAAAGATTTATTAGCGCGAGCACAGTCAAACAAGTTCAACGCCAGCAGTTTACGCACCGTTTCTTCGTGGAATTCTTGCGCGTTTGGTGCTTTGTGGAAGTATAAGTAACCACCGAAGATCTCATCCGCTCCTTCGCCGGAAAGTACCATTTTGATACCCATGGCTTTGATTTTCCGCCCCATCAAATACATCGGAGTAGAGGCTCGAATTGTCGTCACGTCATACGTTTCAATATGGTAAATAACATCACGAATAGCATCTAAACCCTCTTGGATGGTATAAGTCATTTCGTGGTGTACAGTGCCAATTTTTTCAGCCACTTCACGAGCCGCTTTAAGGTCTGGAGCACCGTCTAAACCCACCGCAAAAGAGTGAAGCTGTGGCCACCATGCTTCTGATTGTTCATCATCTTCAATTCGCATTGCAGCGTAACGTTTCGCAATGGCTGACGTAATTGAAGAGTCCAATCCTCCAGAAAGCAAAACACCATAAGGTACATCTGTCATCAGTTGGCGCTTCACGGCCGCTTCTAATGCTTGTTTTAGCTCTTCTTTACTGCTGCTATTGCCTTGGACTGCCGCATATTCATTCCAATCTCGAATATAGTAGCGCTGTGCGCCTGCCTCTTTCGAGCTGTAGTAACTACCAGGAGGAAATTCACTGATAGTTTTGCAAATGCTTACCAAAGCTTTCATTTCGGATGCAATGTAGTAGTTACCGTGTTCGTCATGGCCTTGGTAAAGAGGAATGATACCAATATGGTCACGCCCGATGAGGTACTCATCTTTTTCTTCATCATAGAGCACAAAGGCAAAGATACCGTTGAGTTCTTCAAGCAGCGCGGCACCCATGTCTGCATAAAGCGCTAATATCACTTCACAGTCAGAGTCGGTTTGAAAATCGTATTTGCCTTGGTAACGAGCACGAATTTCTTTGTGGTTATAAATCTCACCATTGACCGCTAATATGTGCTTTTTATTTGGGCTGTAAAGTGGTTGTGCGCCGCTGTTTAAACCGACAATAGAAAGGCGCTCATGAGCCAAGATTGCTTTTTCTGAAGCATAGATGCCAGACCAGTCAGGGCCGCGGTGACGCATTTTTTTAGACATCTCTAGCGCTATTGGGCGTAACGCTGTTGCATCACTTTTAATATCAAGAATGCCAAATATAGAACACATACAACTTCCTTTTGATGATTTTTAATCTGTTGGACCTAATTTGCCATTCTGGTTAAAAAAAGCAACCATATGGTGTCGTTAATATCACATAAGATGCATCTTGGTGAATGCCATTTAAATAATGCTCACTTTATATGAATTTTTTCTATTTGTTTTCTGTTTTTGAGCGATGGTGGGTAAATTATGCCCAACTAAGCTCTGGGGTCGTATTGAGTTGGGCATAGAAATGACAATGTTTTACCTAAAAATTGCGATGGCTTACCTAGACATTATTACGGTTTAGTAAAATTAGGTTGGAGTTGTTTACATACGTGACGGGCAAAACCGCTACCCGCTTCGCTATAGATGTTGAATGCTGCATCAACACCACTTTCCAATAGTGATTCCAATTGGTCTGGGTATTCGGCGATGGCTGCGATTTGTCCTTTAAAATTACGGTGTTGTAACTGCGATAGTGCGATTTGGTTACCCTGATGATGCGGCATAGCAAGCAGTACGAGTTTTACATTACCAGTGTCTAGAATACGCTCCCAAAAATCAGGGTCGGTTGCATCACCAGCAATAACATTGCGCCCTTGTGAGCGGTGATCATGAGCAACCTCTTCTCGGACTTCTATGCCTAAACTTATTTTGCCATAACGAGAGCGCAACTCATCATATGCACCGGTACCGATGCGGCCCATCCCTAATATGAGTACCTGGGCATGGCCTGGATTAATTAATTGATCTTTGGTGTTGAGTTTTTCAGCGGCATGTTCTTTGAGCCATTGCCGTGAATGTTGATAGAGTTCATGGCCTTTACGGCTTATTGGGGCTGCGATTACAAATGAAATGGATACCGCAATGGCCAGTGCGACCAATATGTCACCCGACATCCATCCCATTTTGAAAGCAAGCCCCCCCACAATCAGTCCGAATTCACTGAAATTGAATAAAGACAAGGTGGCTAACAATGAGGTTCTCACTCGGAATTTAAAGCGGTTGAGTACCCAAAAATAGAGGATACCTTTGATGGGAAGCAGCAGTAAGAGCAACAATGCGAGCGCAAACCCAGTCATTGTGGGCTGTTCTGATAGTCCAATGTTGAGGAAAAAGCAGACGAGAAACAGCTCTTTTAGATTAAAGAGTGATTTTGACAACTCAGATGCTTTGCGATGGCCTGCTAGCAGCATGCCTAAAATCAGAGCACCAAGATCGGGTTTCATCCCAACCAATTCAAATGATCCTGCTCCGACCACTAAGGCAAAAAATATACCAAACAGAACAAGCATTTCACCGTGACCAACCCAGTCGAGCAGTTTGTAAAATAGTGGTCGCATAAAGGGTAGGATCAATAAAGTGGCAGCGTACCAATGAGGAAGTTTTCCTGTCGAGACGGTTAAAAATATGACAGCAAAGATATCTTGCATCACAAGAATACCGATGGCGATAGTGGCGTATGTCGCGTTCATTTCTCCTTTCTCTTGCAGTGATTTCACCGCAAAAACAGTACTGGAGAATGACAAAGCAAAACCAAGCAGAACTAATTGTTCAATTGACATCGAGGCCAGAGAGCTAACCCCTAAATATTTGAATATCAATAAAGCAATGCTGAAAATCCCTGTCGAAAGGAGGTTATGAACCGTGGCACCAGCCCAAATCTCTCTCGCAAGTAAGGTTTTAATCTCTAGCTTAAGTCCAATTGTGAACAGTAATAAGGTAACCCCTAGATCGGCTAGAGTCAGAATGGTATTACTGCTGTGGTAGCCAGCGGCATTAAGGCCAAACCCAGCAACTAAAAAGCCAACCAACGGAGGTAAATTGCATTTCAAGGCAATAAACCCTGCGAAAAAAGCCGTTGAAATTAGGATAAGTTCCATAAATTCCTTTAGTAATGCTTTGGTTTAAAAATAATGTTTTGGTTGTAAAAAAGGCTGTGTCATGACGACACAGCCTTTTATTATAATTCAATCGGTTGCTTAATCGCCAAGTAATTTTTGAAGTAAAACACCATTTAACATTGCCCGTTTAATCATAGCAAATGCACCTATGGTTGGTTGTTTATCAATCTGCGACGCGACTATGGGTAAATTGGTGTGGAAAGTTTTGAGTGATTGATTCTCTACATTTCGTTGAATCGCGGGGAATACGATCTCTTGAGCGGCTGTAATTTGACCTGCAATTACCACTTTTTGTGGGTTGAACAAGTTGATGGTCATCGCAATGGCTTTACCGAGTTGATTACCCACTCGAATTAAGCTCTGTTTTGCTAGCTCATCACCGAGATTGGCGTGCTCACATACATCATTGATGGTAATGCTCTCTATATTCGCTAGGCTAGATTCATAGCCCTGAGCAATCAGTTTTTTAACACGAGATATAATAGCCGGGTTTGCGGCTACCGTTTCTAAACAGCCGAAATTTCCGCATTGACACTGTTCGCCGAGTGGGTCGATTTGGATATGACCAATTTCACCTACGTTACGGTTATAGCCTAGGAATACTTGACCATTGACGATAATGCCAGCCCCAGTTCCGCGGTGAACGCTGACTAGGATAGAGTCTTGACAGTCTTTGCTGGCACCAAAATAATGTTCGGCAAGCGCCATACCGCGTACGTCGTTGCCAACAAAACATTCAACATGAAAATTATCACGAATGATGTCACCTAAAGCTAGTGCATCAATAGCAATGTTGGGCATGTATTCTACGACACCCGTTTCTGGGTTGACTAAGCCGGGTAGTGCAATACCAATGGCGATGAACTGTTCGATTCGCTCTTGCTGTTGTTTGATAAAGGTATTGAGGTGGAAAAGGAGTCCCTCAATTAATTGTGTTTGGTGAGAATAGTGAAACTCGTGATAGTCCGACGCGAGTTCTTTGCCCCCTAAATTATACAGGCTGAGCTGAATGTAATCTCGGCCTAAACGTACGGCGACAGAGTGAAAAGGGGCGACTTCGGTTGTTAAGGAGATGGCTCTACGTCCGCCAGTAGAGGCTTGTTGTGCGACCTCTTTAATGAGGCCGCGTTCTAGAAGTTGGCGGGTTATTTTTGTAACACTTGCTGGAGCAAGTTGGCTCACATCGGCAACTTGAATACGAGATATCGGACCTTGTAGGTCGATCAATCGGTACACTGCTGCGCTGTTGAGTTGTTTGACTAAATCTACGTTACCTATTTGTCCGCCATTCATTATCAATTGTGCTCGTATTGTCCGTTAACAACCGTCGCCTGAACATTGAAGTCTCTATCAAATGCAGTGAGGTTCGCCACCATGCCTTTTTTAACTCGGCCTAGTTTGTGATCCACACCAATTGCTTTTGCCGGATACAGAGTTGCCATCCGCAGAGCTTCGTCCAATGCGATACCAACGTGCTCAACAGTGTTTTGCACTGCCTCAATCATAGTGAGTGCTGAGCCGCCCAGTGTGCCGTTTTCATCAACACACTTACCATCACGGTAATATACTTTCTTACCGACAAAAATAAAGTAATCCATGTTAGCGCCTGCAGGAGCTGTGGCATCGGTCACTAATACAAGCTTTTCGCCTTTGATTTTGTGAGCAATTCTGATGTTAGCATAATCAACATGAAAGCCATCAGCAATAATGCCAGCATAAACTTCTGGGGTGTCATAAATTGCACCAACGACACCGGGTTCACGTCCAACCATCGGCGTCATGGCATTAAATAAGTGTGTGGCAAAGGTGATGCCTGATTCAAAGCTTTTACGTGCTTCAGTATAAGTTGCGTTAGTGTGACCAATCGATACCACAATGCCAGCTTTCACCAGACGTTCAATGTGTTCTGGATTGTTGTGCTCTGGCGCCAATGTCACTTTAGCAATCACATCGCTATTTTCACACATAGTGGCGATCATGTTGTCATCTGAAGGGCGGATGAAATCCACACTGTGAATGCCCTTTTTCATCACATTAAGATATGGCCCTTCAAGGTGTAAACCCAGTGATTGGTTTTTATATTGAGAGTGATATTCACGTGCGGCAGAAATCGCTTTGCACATGTCTTCGTCTGAAGAGGTGATTAACGTTGGCAAAAAGCTTGTGCATCCTGATTTTAGGTTAGCTTTATGCATAATCTGCATCGTAGTCGCGGTTACTTCATCATTCAGCATCACACCGCCACAACCATTCAATTGCAGGTCGATAAAGCCTGGGCTTAGGTTTGCACCATTTAAATCTTGTGTCGCTATATCTTGTGGTAAATCCGCAATAGGACAGACCGCTTCAATCAACTCGTTGTTGATAATCACAGCATGGTCAACTAGCACATCACTGCCAGTGTAGATTTTACAGTTAGTTAGTGCGTACATAATCATCAAATCCTTATCTATCAATATTTTATAAATTTGGCGAGGCGACGAAATGAAAGGTGGAATGTGCCAGTACGGTGCTTTCTTTTCTTACTTCAATTAGGTCGCGAATTATCTTGCTAGCAAACAGCCAATGCTGGATGACATTAAAATTAAGTGCTCGTTTTGACTGGGTTATTTGATGGTTATAGTTTGCAT
>NZ_CAWNHY010000073.1:0-7059 GCF_963874335.1 Vibrio sp. V10_P2A27P122
CATTACGCCCATTGTAATACGGCATATAATTGAACGTATTTTCGGACTAGTTGCTGGTTTTTAGAGCGTTTTAAAGGATGGCTAAATTTAATATAACAAGGGCTAATTTGAAAACGGTTCTCTAAAGATTGAGTTAGCAATGAGTCACTTTCATACAGCGTGATACCTTGTGCGAGGTATTGATCTATTTCATCGGGTAATTGCCCTGTCCACCAATGAAGTAACTCGCGACTTTTTTGGCTACGACTGATCCAGTGATCGGTCAGTAATAACAGTAAATCATTCGGTTGAATCGCGTAAGCGTACTCATATTTCCACTGCGCAATGTCTTGCATCAACTTTTCTCGACAGGTTTTACCAGCACTGACCATATGGTGAGTCAGGATCCATACTGTTCCTGCATCACTGCTCACTCGGTAGTGGTGTGGCATGTCTCGCTGAGGGATTGATTCAATAACAGAATAGTGGCATGGGTGCCCAAATTCACTGAGTGTACGAGCCAACCTGCGAGCAAAAGCTAGTCCTAAGTGATGTTCGCTCATTCCTTGGTTGTGTATGGTGGGGTAGTGCTTTTCACAAAGTTTTAGACAGTCAGCTTGAAATTCGTTGACGCTTTGCGTGAGTATGTCCAATAGCAACTCGTTGTTCTCCTTTAATAAAGCCAAGCAAGATTACCACAGTTATCAACAAGCACGAGCAGCAAATAGCGAGTTCTTGATCTTTCACACTATTTCTTCTAATACGAGCATTCTACAGGTGTTATACCCTTATGATTTGAAGCTACCGTTGTTTCAAGTTGTTTGAGCCTAAGTCGTGGTTATCTATATCCACAATAAGTTCCTTCAGTTTTTTCGAATAACTCAATCAGTACTAAAGTATGTCCACAATGTAAAGTATGGTAAATACTGTGTTAATAATTTAGGCTAGAATATAGATTCAATTCACTTTGTTGCTGTTTCACTTGCTGGTTTAGAAAATTTATGACAACTGAAGTTAAAAATTACAACTTAGTCACGCGTCTTATCCATTGGTTATCCGCACTCGTTATCATTGGTATGTTTGGTGTTGGGATCTGGATGGTTGAGTTAACCTATTACAGTCAATGGTATAACACCGCGCCACATTGGCATAAATCTGTCGGTTTGTTGCTGCTCGCGGTCACCCTGTTCCGCATACTATGGAAATTGGTGAGTGTCTCTCCTGCCATTGGTGGCGGCCACTATGAGCGCATTGCGGCTAAAGCGGCGCACGGATTAATGTATTTATTATTGATGACGCTGTTTGTATCAGGCTATTTGATCTCAACAGAAGATGGCCGAGGGATTGATGTTTTCAATTGGTTTACTGTACCAAGTATGGGCTTGCTGTTTGAAGGACAAGCCGATCTCTCTGGCACGGTTCACTTTTACGCAGCTTGGACGCTGATTATTTTAGCAGGCGTGCACGCTGTTGCCGCACTCAAGCACCATTTTATTGATAAAGACGATACGCTACGAAAAATGATAGGAGCTTCTAAATGAAGAAAACGTTACTTGCTACTGGATTGGCTTTCGCAACACTCATGCCGCTAGGTGCAAACGCTGCTGACTATGTTATAGATACCAAAGGTGCGCATGCTTCAATTAACTTTAAAGTCAGCCATCTTGGTTATAGCTTTACCAAGGGTCGCTTTAACAAGTTTGATGGTGAGTTTTCCTACGATCCTAACGACCTTGCAAGCTCAAAAGTGAAAGTTAATGTGGATACTCGCAGCCTGGATAGTAACCATGCTGAACGTGATAAACATATTCGTAGTGCTGATTTCATTGATGCATCAAAATATTCACAAGCCACGTTTACCAGTACTCAAGTGGTTGATAAAGGGAATGGTAAACTAGAAGTGCTCGGTGATCTTACTCTGCATGGTCAAACCAAACCCATTACTATTGATGCAGAATTTATTGGTGCAGGTAAAGACCCATGGGGTGGCCAACGCGCTGGTTTTTCGGGGACAACACGTATCGAACTCGCGGATTTCAATATTGCAGTAATGGGCACTTCAAGCTATGTCGATATGGAACTCTATGTTGAAGGAATACAAAAGTAATCCACATCTTGTTATGCTTTAAGCAAACATGAATAAAAGGGTCTAACTCTAGACCCTTTTCACTAACTCTCGCTATATTTTATCTCTATACATTGGCTAACTGACGGATTTCTGAGTCTGGAATTCGGCGACCGCGTTGTCCATGTCGTTTGCTTGTTTGGAAACGATATCGACTTCAATCAAACACTGTTTGGCTGAGTGCATATTATTATCAGAGATAGAGTTAAGTTCGGTGATCGATTCACTGACTTGGTTCATCACAATGCCTTGTTCTTCAATTGCAGAGGCGATTCGCTCAGAGTTACTTTGTATCATTTCCATGTCAGAGAGAATCTGACGTAAACTATTATCCAGTTCTCCTGAAGCCGTTAGCGTCGCATGGCCTTGAGTGTTGCATTGTGCAATATCAGTGACAACGGTGCTCATTTGGCTTTGAATTGCAGAAACGACATTGGTGATCTCTTCCGTTGACTGATGCGTGCGGCTGGCAAGTGCGCGGACTTCATCGGCGACCACAGCAAAGCCTCTTCCTTGTTCTCCGGCGCGAGCGGCTTCAATCGCGGCATTTAATGCCAGTAAATTGGTCTGCTCTGCGATACCTTGAATGATGTTAACAGCACCGCCAATTTGTTCGACATGCTTGTTCAATGAGGCGATGGAGATTTGACTTTTTTCCAATGTTCGTGAGAGTTCATCGACATTTTTTACCGTTGATTCCACCACCAAACGCCCTTGCTGAGCATTGTGCGCGGCTTTGTGTACACCTTCTACCGCTACACTGGTACTTTCTGAAATTTCGCTGATGGTGGACACCATTTCTTGAACGGCCGTTGCCATTGTCGTGGTGTGGTCAGCCTGAACGTGAAACTGTTCAATCACATCTTCTAATTCGTTATGCATACTTGATGTACTGTTCGATAGCTGGTGAGACTTTGTTTGAGAGCCAGCGATAAGAGTTTCGAACTTATCGAGTAAGGTATTAAAATAAGTTGCGATCGATACCAGCTCGTTGCGGCCAGTCAGTTCAACACGCAAACTGATGTTGTTGCTGTTTGAAATCATTTGCATCACTGATAACAACTTACTCACTTGCACGTTAATGGAGCGCGCTATTTGGAGAATAAATCCAAGGATTAGCACGATCACTAACGCACTGAGCCCTTGCTTCACATAGTTAAGTTCTTGCTCAATACTTGTAATCTCTTTATTTAACACTTCAGAAAAGGTAACAAACTGTTGTTCAACATTATGAGAAAGGTTACGTACTTCACCAAGTAGCCCTTGATTATATTTCAAACCAATCACTTTTTTCTGATCGACAAGCTGTTGGGCGGCCTGTGCTAATGCCGGAAAACGGTTAGTCACTGTGCTGTTTTGCAGCTCTCCAACCTGCACGCTTTGATCAAACGCCATTAGCTCTAAAAGTAATGCATCATCAGCATTAGGTTTTATGGTTTCCAATGCTTGTAAATAAGTGGCTAAAAGGCCGGATTTTTCATTTAATCCGTATAGGCTATAAGCCTGCACCAATTTTTCAAAACCTTGTTTATAAGCCAAAAGATCTTGTCGGAGTTGGCTACTAGAGGGGAGATCTCGATCTAACAGGATGAGGGAAAGTTGCTGTTCCAGATCTAAAAAAAGAGTGCTGTTTTTTTTAAAGGTTTCAAGGTATTTCACGTCGCTTCGCAGAAGAAAATCTTTCTCATTGCGCCGCAAATTGAGCAGTCTAATTTCAAGTTTATCGACTAAGTTAATGGCTTGATTGAGCGTTTCGGTGGTTTGGGAAAAATGTGTGGTAGTGGCTAACATTACCAGAACCCCGATAACCGCAATAGCACCCAGTGAATATAATTTTTGTTTGATACTCATGAGATTATACACCTAAGTAAAATGACAATAATTGATGAAAATGTAATTATTAGTATGTTTAATTAGAATGTTAGGATTAAATGAAGCGTATATCAATGAACGCAAAAATATAAATTACATTCATTATCGTGACACAATATTGGAACTTTTATTTTGTTGATTCCCATAGAATTTGTTAGAGGCACTCTGTAAGCATGATTGAATTAGAAAATTACCAAGGGCTTATTTTTGATATGGATGGTACGTTGCTTGACACCATGCCAGCGCATTTAGAGGCTTGGTCAAAAACAGCGCAACATTTTCGCTTCCCATTCTCAGAACAGTGGTTGCACAGTTTAGGTGGCATGCCTAGCGCTAAAATCGTTTCACAAATCAATAAGCTGCACGATCTCAAATTGGTGCCAGAGCTGGTCGCTCAATTTAAAATGGCGGCATTTTCTTCTATCGAAAATAGTGGCGAGGTAATTTCTTGTACCCATGAAGTTGTTGAGCAGTTTTATGGTAAAAAGAAGCTTGCGATTGGGACTGGAAGCCAAAGGCAAAGTGCACTCGCATTGCTTAAAAAGTCTGGGCTATTAAATCGCTTTGATGCTGTAGTAACGGCGTCTGATGTTGAAAACCATAAACCGAATCCAGATACATTTTTGCGTGCAGCCTTTTTATTAGATCTCGAACCTAAGCATTGTGTGGTGTTTGAAGATACTCATTTGGGTAAACAAGCCGCTCACGCTGGAGGAATGGATTGTGTGATGGTAGAGGAAGGAAAACTGGTGTTTTATCCAGTCCCTTCTCAAGAATAGAGCCGCGTAATGCGGCTCAACACCGCTTTACTGGATTTCAATTAATTCCACATCAAAAATCAGTACGGATGCAGGTGGGATAGGGCCGCTGCCACTTTTGCCATAACCTAAATTACTGGGTATGAACAGGCGCATTTTTTGTCCTTCCACCATCAGTTGTAGACCTTCCTGCCAGCCTTGAATCACCTGCTTCAAACCAAACACAATCGGGTCGTTACGTTCAACCGAGCTATCAAACACCGAACCGTCAAGTAAAGTTCCGTGATAATGCACTTTTACACGACTGTTGGCTTTCGGATGAACGGTGCCAGTACCTTGTTGGAGTACGAGATATTGCAGGCCACTTTCGGTTGTTATCACGCCATCTTGCTGAGTATTTTCAGCCAAAAACGCTTGGCCTTTAGCAAAATTTTCATCGGCAATTTTGTGGTTATTCCACGTACGATAGATAAAAAAGCCAGCCAGTAAGAAAATAATAATTGGAAATACAAATTTAGACATATTTTTAAAGCCTTGTGGATTAGGGGTGAGTCAATAAATATGAGATGGTATTCGCGATATCTGCTACATCTTTATGACCGGAGGTGATGACTAAATATTTGCCTTTCACAATAAAGGTTGGAACGGCATTGATTTGGCCTTTTACTGAAATATCATCAGCGAGCTGAATCTCTTGGAATAACTGTTTTTGCTGCTCATCATCTAACGAATACGGGCTGATTAGCCCTCGCTGGCTGAAGGCCAAATCAATCGCTTCTTTACGCTCACTTAACGTTACTTCTTCGTCCATTTGCACGACCGAAAATAGCTGTTCCATCATGGCATGATCGGGAATTGCTCCCAGTTGCATCACGGCTGAATAGTAAATCATGGCTCCAATCTGTGCGCCTTCGTTAAAGGTGACATGCAGTTTACCAAATGTTTCGCCTGTTATTTTCTCTAGCTCTGGGATGACCTTTTCCATTGAACGACAGTGTCCGCAAGTCAGCGAAAACACTTCCGTGACGGCTGGCAGGCGGTATGTTGCAAGACTTACGGGAAGCTCATCATATTGTTTCCCTTTTTGTGGCGTAGTGTTGTCACCGCAGCCTGCTAGAATCAGTAGTGTTGTGATGAGAGTCAACCAATAGCGTGTGTTTTTTTTCATAACGAGTATTGAGTTAAAAAAGAATACTTGAATTCTAACGGCTTACCGTGACAAGGAAAACAGAAACAACCACGAAATTGCTACCAAATATATATAAAGTTTTACAGTCTTGGCCGATACAGTTTAGGTAGTAAGAGAATGGAGTGATGCTTGAATGAAGTATTTAGCCTTACCGTTATTAATGTTGTTAACGGGGTGTGGAACATTAGCCACCGCAGATCGGATGTTTAGCGACAATCTATTGGATGCAGCGCCAAAAGGTGATTTTGACGTGCTCTACCCTGAATGGGGCTATGCGCCGAAGATTGCTTCAACAGGTGTTCAAGGCCCGATGGGACAGCAGCGCGTGAGTAGTTATGATTCTTTGCAAAGTTTTTTATTGAAGAATGGCGTTGATTACGAGGTTCTCCCGGGTAACCACATTATGGTTAAATTGAAAGATACGGTGAAATTTGAAACGGGCTCGTCCACCGTCTCCTCTGGCTCTGGTGACTGGCTTACTATGATGGGACGTTATTTAGCCTCAGAACCCGGTATTGATATTGTGATTGATGGTCATACGGACAGTAGTGGAGCGCCAACTTTTAATGATGGTTTGTCTGAACGTCGAGCGAAAGCGGTAAAGAACACTTTAGTGAAAAGTAATGTGGCGATGGACTCTATTTTTACCCGTGGATATGGTGAATACGTTCCGGCTTGTACGAATAAAACCAATGCAGGTAAAGCATGTAACCGTCGTGTGGAAGTGTTATTTATTGTTTCCAATAATTAAGTTATGCCTTTTGGTGGCGTGCCTTTTAAGTGATGTATCTCTTTTCACACGCGACAAGATCAAAAAAGCCCAGCGGATGAATCGCTGGGCTTTTGCATTAAAAATAAGAAGACTTAAGCAAGCAACTCTTGTGCTTGTTTCACCACGTTTTCAGTTGTAAAGCCGAACATTTTGAACAGTTGATCCGCTGGTGCTGACTCACCGAAAGTGGTCATACCAATGATCTTGCCGCCAAAACCAACGTACTTGTACCAGAAGTCGGCAATGCCTGCTTCAATTGCAATACGCTTAGTCACGGCGGCTGGTAGTACGGCTTCGCGGTAGGCTGCGTCTTGTTTATCAAACGCATCGGTCGATGGCATCGAAACTACGCGCACTTTCTTAC
>NZ_CAWNHY010000074.1:0-7020 GCF_963874335.1 Vibrio sp. V10_P2A27P122
TTTAACTAAATAGAATATAAATCGACCAAAATCACAAAATAATTTTACTAGCTTATTTGTCCATGGAGTTAGCAATATGCTTCATGTTATTGGAATGTTAACGAAGATTGTTTGCGATAAATGCAGGCTTTATTACGTAATTCGATAGAACCGAAGCAATAAAGCCTTAAGCAGTTATCGCTGTTGCAGTGCGATAAGCATCAAATAAGTTATGTTTGGCTAATGCGTCTCACGAACTTTCAGTTTACGAGGCACCAATTCGATCCCAGCTTGATAACGTTTTGCCGAAGCGTTGAGTGCTAACGCGAGTGCGCTGTCGGCAATCAATTCAAACTGCTGCGGCAACGAGTTGATTTTAATCGGCAAGAAATCAAGTAAACGATTATCACCAAATGTCGATAACTTCACACGATTCATCAAGCTTGGGTTTTCAAACAATACATCTAAAATCCCTTCAAGCAGAGTGTAAGAAGTCGCGACGATCGCATCTGGCATACTGTTATTGGCGATCCAATCATTCACCACTCGTTTGCCCTCTTCTCGATTAAAGTGCGCGCCATAACCGATAACACTGTGCACAGTTTTCGCTCTTAACGCGGCTTCAAAACCCAACTGGCGCTCTTGCGAAATATTAAGCTCTGGTAATGCACCGACCAAACCAACGGTTTTAATCTCCGGCGTTAATAGAGAGTGAGTCAATTCAAACGCGGCGTTGAAATCTTCACTGATCACACAGGCGAAAAATTCATCATCTAACGGACGGTCAATCGCAATAACCGGAGTGCCTGAATGTTGCAACTTGAGATAAAACTCACTGGCGTGAGGAATCGCGCTGGCGACAAATAGCGCATCGATGCGGCGTGAGACCAAGGCATCCACCACCGACATCTCGGTATGCGGGTCATCGTCCGAACAGGCGATGAGAATTTGGTAACCCGCTTGGCGAGAGTTCTGTTCTAACAATTTAGCAAGACGCGCGTAACTGGTGTTCTCAAGATCAGGGATGATGAGCCCAAAAGAACGGCTATTTCCTGCTCGCAAAGCAGAAGCGGCGTGATCGGGACGGTAATTATGAGCATCCACCACGGCCATCACTTTCTGCTGGGTTTTTTCACTAATGCGGTACTTCTGCGCTTTGCCATTGATTACATAACTGGCGGTGGTTTTAGAGACTCCCGCTAACTTCGCTATCTCATCTAGTGTCATATCAACCACTCTTGTTCTGTGCGTCGGATCATAGAACTCATTTTTTGATCCTTGATGAAGTTGAATTATACGCTGAATCGATTCAGTATAAAAGCTGAAAGGATTCAGCAAAATTACAAAATGATAACTAAGGCTACATTTGACCATCACTTCATCAATGTAAAGATGACCAAATGTGAGTGTTATAAAAAAATGAGCAGTGTGAGTAATAAATTGAACAGCGCCATTTTTCGTCAAAAATAGGTTTGCTGAATTTTTTTGGGAAAAAAGCTGAAACGATTCAGCTTGAATAAGTCATATTAATAAACTATCACTTAGGTGAAATCTATACTTCAAAGTGATAACGAATTAAGCCGTAAGGCAAAGAGGCCAAAATGCTGCAACTCAATTCCAACAATATTACTTTGGGCCAATCACCCACGAACAAGCAAGAGGCGATTCGAGCTATCGCAGCTGATCTAACCAACAAAGGGTTCGTCGAAGCAGGTTATGTCGATGGCATGCTTAACCGTGAAGCTCAGAATTCGACCTTTCTTGGTAATGGTATCGCGATCCCACACGGTACAACCGATACACGTAAACTGGTTAAGCAAACGGGTATTGCTGTTCACCACTTCCCCAACGGCGTTGACTGGGGTAACGACGCAACCGTTTATGTCGCGATTGGTATTGCAGCGAAATCCGATGAACATTTGGGCATTCTGAAGCAACTGACGCAAGTGTTGTCCGCCGATGGCGTTGAAGAGAAACTGAAACAAGCGTCCAGTGCCAATGATGTCATTGCACTCCTCAATGGCGAAGTGCAATTTGAGCCTGATTTTGATGCTTCGTTGATCCAACTGCTTTTCCCTGCCAGTGATATGGTACAGATGAGCGCCGTCGCTGGCGGTTTGCTACGCAATACCGGCTGTGCTGACAATGAATTTGTTGCCGAACTGGTCACGAAAGAGCCAACCCACCTAGGCAAGGGATTGTGGTTAATCAGCAGTGACAAAGCGGTCAAACGCACGGGCATTTCGTTTGTGTCAACCGCCAATGCGTGTGAATACAATCAACTCAACGTCAAAGCCTTGATCGCGATTGCCGCTTGTAATAATGCCCACCAAAACATTCTGGATAAGCTCACGCAGCTTGTGCTTCAGCAGCAGCAAGAAACCTTACTCAATGCGAATGCTGCCCAATTATTGGCTTTCTTCAGAAATGACAATGAACAAGCTCCGGCAAAAGATGAGAGCGCAGCAAGCAAGGTTGCGGTATTCAAAATCAAAAACGCACATGGTCTGCACGCTCGTCCAGGAGCGATGTTGGTGGCCGAAGCGAAGAAATTTGAAGCCAATATCAAAGTGTCTAACTTAGATGGCGACGGAAAAACAGCCAACGCGAAAAGCCTGATGAAAGTCATTGCGCTGGGCGTAAAACATGGCCACCAGCTTCAGTTTTCAGCTGAGGGGCCAGACGCCGAGCAAGCATTAGAATCGATCGGTAAAGCGATTGCTTCTGGTCTAGGTGAAGGGTGAGGATTAAGTCATGACAAATAAAGTCGTCACTATCACGCTCAACCCAGCGCTTGATTTAACAGGTAGCTTGGATGTGCTGAATGTTGGCTCAGTGAGCCTAGTCAAACAAGGTTCACTTCACGCCGCAGGTAAAGGGGTTAATGTTGCGAAAGTACTGAGCGATCTCGGTGCAAAGGTGACTGTGACCGGATTTCTTGGCCGTGATAACCAAGAGTTGTTCTGTCAGCTATTTGATCAAATGGCCGCAATTGATGAGTTTGTTCGTGTTGATGGTGCAACCCGTATTAACGTGAAATTGGTGGAGAAATCGGGCGAAGTGAGCGACATCAATTTCCCCGGAGTTGAAGTGACGCCGCTTGCCATTGAGCAGTTCGAACGCACTCTCGAGAGATTAGCCGCTGATCACGACTATTTTGTGCTCGCTGGTAGCTTGCCACAGGGCATCTCCCCAGCATTATGTGCTTCGTGGATCGAAAAACTGCACTTCATGGGTAAAAAAGTGCTGTTTGATAGTAGTCGTGATGCCCTCAAAGCGGGTCTTGACGCAAAGCCTTGGTTGATTAAACCAAACGATGAAGAGCTTTCTCAATTTGTGGGGCGTGAACTACACACTCCTGAGCAATGCCAAGCTGCCGCCGCGCAACTGGCCGAAAAAGGCATTGAAAATATCGTGGTGTCGATGGGAGCAAATGGCGTGATGTGGTTGAACCAACATCAATGGCTTCATGCAAAACCACCACGTATGCAGGTCGTTAGCACTGTTGGCGCAGGCGATACTTTAGTCGCGGGCCTTTGCTGGGGACACATGCAGCAGATGGAAAAAACAGAACTGCTTACTTTTGCCACTGCCCTCTCTGCGTTAGCTGTTACGCAAGTCGGCGTGGGTATGTCAAACCGAAAACAACTCGAAACCCTACAACAACAAATCCAATTACAACCCGTTAGCTTAAGCGCTAACTCATAAGGACAGAAGGTCGTAACTATGAAGATTGCTATTATTACCGCATGCCCCAGTGGCGTTGCAAACAGCATCATTGCTGCCGGGCTGCTTGAACAAGCGGCAAAATCGCTCAATTGGACCGCTGTGGTTGAATGTCATTCCAGCATCATTCAAGGCCATACGCTCTCTAGCAGTGAAATCGACAACGCAGATGTGGTGGTTATTGCTCGTAATACACCAATAGATACCACCCGCTTTATCGGCAAAAAAGTGTACCAAAGTGACATTTCAGCCTGCACGTCTGATCCCGTTGCTTTTTTAAACAGCGCGATAAGTGCAGCGACTATCCTAACTGAGCAAGAGGCAAAAACGGTGTCTGCGCCAGTCGTAACGCAAGCTGCTAAAAAAATCGTGGCTATCACCGCTTGTCCAACGGGTGTTGCACACACCTTTATGGCGGCAGAAGCGCTAGAAAACCATGCAAAACGCCTTGGCCACCAGATCAAAGTAGAGACACGTGGTTCTGTGGGCGCGAAAAACCAACTCACGGCACAAGAGATTGCTGATGCGGATTTGGTGATCATTGCGGCCGATATCGAAGTGCCACTCGATCGTTTCAACGGCAAAAAACTGTACAAAACCAGTACTGGCCTTACACTGAAAAAAACCGAGCAAGAGATCACCAACGCGTTTAACCAAGCGTCTATTTATACGCAATCGTCAGCGTCTAATAATAATCAAACCGAAGAGAAAAAAGGGGTGTACAAGCACCTGATGACTGGGGTATCTCACATGCTTCCTGTCGTAGTCGCGGGTGGTTTGATCATCGCACTCTCTTTTGTGTTTGGTATTGAAGCGTTTAAAGAGCAAGGCACATTGGCGGCAGCGCTGATGACCATTGGTGGCGGTTCAGCCTTTGCATTAATGATCCCTGTCATGGCGGGTTTTATTGCGTTCTCGATTGCTGACCGTCCGGGGCTTGCTCCTGGTTTGATTGGCGGGATGTTGGCAAGCTCTACCGGAGCCGGTTTTCTTGGCGGTATTGTGGCCGGTTTCATTGCAGGTTACGCCGCTAAATTCATTGCAGATAAAGTCTCCTTACCTCAATCGATGGAAGCGCTAAAACCAATCCTCATCATTCCATTTGTGGCGAGTCTCTTTACTGGCTTGGTGATGATTTACATCGTCGGTGGCCCTGTATCGAGCATCATGGCTGCAATGACTGAGTTCTTAAACAACATGGGCTCAGCCAACGCCGTACTTCTGGGTGTAATCCTAGGCGCGATGATGTGCTTTGACTTAGGTGGGCCGATTAATAAAGCAGCGTATACCTTTGGTGTTGGTCTACTTGCTTCGCAAACTTACGCACCAATGGCCGCTATTATGGCTGCGGGTATGGTGCCAGCGTTAGGTATGGGCCTTGCGACTTTCCTTGCCAGAGACAAATTCGAAGCCGGTGAACGTGAAGCGGGTAAAGCCTCATTTGTACTAGGTTTATGCTTTATCTCTGAAGGGGCAATCCCATTTGCAGCGAAAGATCCAATGCGCGTTATCCCAGCTTGTATGGCAGGCGGCGCGTTAACGGGTGCACTGTCTATGCTGTTTGGCGCGAAATTAATGGCTCCGCACGGCGGCTTATTTGTCCTACTGATCCCAAATGCGATTACACCTGTACTGATGTACCTAATCGCGATTGCGGCTGGTACGGCGGTGACTGGCTTTGGTTACGCCTTCCTTAAAAACCGCGCAAAAGCGAGCGAGAGCTCAGCCGCAGCAGCAATATAATTTGCATCATTAATATTTAACTATCATGAGTGAGCAGCAGCGCTGCTCACTTTTTCACGCTTTTCCAGGGCTAAAATTCCTTTACACGCACCGCTGACACGCCGCATACTCACCCTCAGTTTAAGTAGCCTCGCGATAGTTATGATCCAATCATTGATGTTTGCCTTCTTGTTTAGCTTATTGAGCCTGTTCTCCTCGCTCAACCTCAATGCTACACAAAGCTTTTCGGCGAGTGAGTCTACGACAATCCAGCATGTTCATTTTTCCAGTCATCCATTTTTTGTTGATCGTGATGCAGCAATATTAACCACAAGGCATGAAACGCCACGAGTCAGTGGGCTTCGGTTAATCTCAGATAACGACGAAGAGACGAGCGCAGAAACTACCCTACTTTTTTACACTCTCAGTACCACTGCGTTTGTCGTCATTTGTTCTCTGTATATAGGTCAATCAACTCACGTTTTTGTGCGTAAAGCACTGCAATTTTCCAACCTGTATTCACGCTTCGCCCACGCTTAACACCTTTTTCAATCGGACCAATTATTACTATTTACTGATTGAGGAAGCTTGTTATGAATACTTTTTTGTCTATTTTTTCTGCCTTATGGCATCAAGATCTGTTTGCGCTACAACAGGTCGATCTGTCGTTACTTTACCTCTGCATTGGGTTACTTATCTTCGTTGAAAGTGCATTTATTCCAGCAGCGCCGCTGCCTTGCGATAGTGTGATTGTACTGTGCGGTAGCCTTGCGGCCGTTGGGGTACTCAACCTTTATGCCATTATTGGCGTGCTGGTTTTTGCTGGTTGGCTGGGCAGTGCGATCGCCTTTTATCAAGGCCACCAACTTAAAGAGTGGCGATTAGTCTCAACTTGGCTCAACAAAGTCTCAGAAAAACAGTGGCGCACTACCGATAACTTGATCCAAAGGTATGGGCTACTGGCCATGTTCATGGGGCGCTTTCTGCCGGTAGTTCGTTCTTTGCTGCCTATGGTAATGGGGCTGCGTAATGCAGTAACACCAACACGCTTCCTGCTCGTCTCACCACTGAGCGCGCTGGCGTGGATTCTGTTTTTGGTCGGCTCAGGCTTAGGTATTTCTCTTTTGCCCGATAAGCTTGCCAAAATAGCCAATCATGCGTTGATATTAGCACCACTGATGACACTGTTGATCGCTATCTCAACGGTACTAGTGGGTTGGTTAATGCGTAAACGTTCACTGCAAAAAGCCCCTCGTATCAGTGAAGAAAGCCAATTATAGCGGCCTTACGCCACGGTTCAAATGGCCGTGGCGTTCGTAATCGAATGAGCATAGCAGCGAGCCACGCTGACAATAGATAAAAAAAGGGCTCAAAAGAGCCCTAAAACAGAATAATTAATTATAAATGTAAAAAGCTTGCGCTCCTTACAAAACGGCTAAAGATGTGTGTATTTGTTACGTGCTCTCTAATCCAATATCTCGCAAAACATCCCACTAACATTTCACGCTGGCTCTGCCTGAGTACTTAACCGATATTGAGTCTAACAAGCGCTTCGTATAGATGCTGTATGGATAGCAAGGCTCGATATAAAGA